>NZ_CP040762.1 GCF_004683865.2 Paracoccus liaowanqingii
CAACCGGCCATGCCGTCTCGTGACGGTGTCCGCGCGTGAGTGTCTCGGCTTCTCCCTCGATCCGGCTTGGCCTTGCCAAGCGGCGCTTTGAGAGGACGACGACCATGAAGGCCATCAAGGGACCCGCCCTGTTTCTGGCGCAGTTCGCAGGCGACAGCGCACCGTTCGACAGCTGGGACAGCATCACCAAATGGGCTGCCGACTGCGGCTACAAGGGCGTTCAGGTGCCCAGCTGGGACGGGCGCCTGATCGATCTGGCCCGCGCCGCCGAAAGCCGCGATTATTGCGACGAGTTCAAGGGCGTCGCGGCCGCCAACGGCGTCGAGGTGACCGAGCTGTCGACCCATCTGCAGGGCCAACTGGTCGCCGTTCACCCGGCCTATGACGAGGCCTTCGACGGCTTCACCATCCCCGAGATGCGCGGCGATCCCAAGGCGCGGCAGGAATGGGCGGTGGATCAGGTGCGCCAGGCACTGACTGCCTCGCACAACATGGGGCTGGGCGCGATGGCCAGCTTTTCGGGGGCGCTGGCCTGGCCGTTCGTCTATCCTTGGCCGCAGCGCCCCGCCGGTCTGGTCGAGGCCGCCTTCGACGAGCTGGCCCGCCGCTGGCGCCCGCTGCTGGATCACGCCGAGGAATGCGGCGTGGATATCTGCTACGAGATCCATCCCGGCGAGGATCTGCACGACGGCGACAGCTACGAGATGTTCCTGGAACGCACGGGCCATCACGCGCGCGCCTGCATGCTGTACGACCCGTCGCATTACGTGCTGCAATGTCTGGATTATCTGGACAACATCGACATCTATGCCGACCGCATCCGGATGTTCCACGTCAAGGATGCCGAGTTCAATCCGACGGGCCGCAAGGGCGTTTATGGCGGCTTTCAGCCCTGGGTGAACCGGGCCGGGCGGTTCCGCAGCCTGGGCGACGGGCAGGTCGATTTCAGGGCGGTGTTTTCCAAGCTGACCGCCAGCGACTTCGATGGTTGGGCGGTGGTCGAATGGGAATGCTGCCTCAAGCATCCCGAGGATGGCGCGCGCGAGGGTGCGGCCTTCGTGCGCGATCACATCATCCGCGTCACCGAACGCGCCTTCGACGATTTCGCGGATGGCGGGGCCGATCAGGCCGCCAATCGCCGCATGCTGGGGATCTGAGATGGCACGCATCAGGCTGGGCATGGTGGGCGGCGGCAAGGACGCCTTCATCGGGGGGGTCCACCGCATCGCCGCGCGCCTGGACGGCGACTTCGACCTGGTGGCGGGCGCCCTGTCCTCGACGCCCGAGCGGGCGCGCGACAGCGGGGCGGCGCTTGGGCTGGACGCGGATCGCAGCTATGACAGCTTCGAGGCGATGGCCGAGGCCGAGGCCGCGCGTCCCGACGGGATCGAGGCGGTGTCCATCGTCACTCCGAACCATGTCCATGCGGCGGCGGCGCAGGCGTTCCTGTCACGCGGCATCCATGTCATCTGCGACAAGCCGCTGACCGCCACGATGGCGCAGGCCGATGCGCTGGCACAGGCGGTCGGGTCGTCCGACGCGCTGTTCATCCTGACCCACAACTACACCGGCTATCCGATGATCCGGCAGGCCCGGCAGATGATCGCCGAGGGCGACCTGGGACCGCTGCGGGTGGTGCAGGTCGAATATCCGCAGGACTGGCTGACCGAGGCCGCCGAGGCTGCGGGCGACAACAAGCAGGCCGAGTGGCGCACCGATCCCGAACGCTCGGGCCTGGGCGGGTCCATCGGCGATATCGGCACGCATGCCCATAACCTGGCCTGTTTCGTGACCGGGCAGGCGGTCCGGATGCTGGCCGCCGATCTGCAAAGCTTCGTGCCGGGGCGGCGCGTCGATGACAATGCGCATGTGATGCTGCGCTTTGCGGAGGGCGCGCGGGGCATGCTGTGGTGCAGTCAGGTGGCGCCCGGCTGCGAGAACGGGCTACGCCTGCGGGTCTTCGGTGCGGCAGGCGGCCTGGAATGGGCGCAGGAGGATCCGAACTATCTGTGGCACACGCCGTTCGGCCAGCCCAAGCGGCTGCTGACGCGGGGCGGGGCAGGGGCCTCGGACGCGGCGGCGGCGGTCACGCGCATTCCGGGCGGCCACCCCGAGGGTTATTTGGAGGGGTTCGCTACCATCTATGCCGGTGCCGCGCAGGCGATCCGCGCCGCGCGCGAGGGGCGGCGCGACCCGGTTCTGGACCTGCTGCCCGGGCTGGCCGAGGGGCTGGCGGGGATGCGCTTCATCGATGCCTGCCTGCGGTCGTCGCAGGCCGACGCGGCTTGGGTGGAATTGTGAGCCAGCCGGTGCTGGAACTGCGAGACGTCAGCCGCAGCTTCGGCCCGATCGAGGTGCTGCATGACGTGGGCATCGCCCTGCATCCGGGCCGCGTCCATGCCCTGATCGGCGAAAACGGTGCCGGAAAATCCACGATGATGAAGATCCTTGCGGGCTATCAGCCGCCCAGCTCGGGCCAGGTGGTGCTGGATGGCGACGCGCGGACCTTCGCCTCGATCGGCGAGGCCGAGGCGCGGGGAATCTCGATGATCCATCAGGAATTCAACTTGGCCGAACAATTGAGCGTCGAGCAGAACATCTTTCTGGGCCGCGAATTGCGGCGCGGTTACCTCTTGGACAAGCGCGCGATGCGGGACCGCACCCTCGAGCTGCTGGGGCGGCTGGACTGCCGCGCCGCGCCCGACCGGCCGGTGTCGCAACTGTCGAATTCCGACAAGCAGATGGTCGAGATCGCCAAGGCCCTGCTGCGCGACACCCGCGTGCTGATCATGGACGAGCCGACCGCCGTGCTGACCCGGTCCGAGACGGCGGTCCTGATGCGGCAGGTCCGTGCCCTGCGCGATGCGGGCACGGCGGTGCTGTTCACCTCTCACAAGCTGGACGAGGTGGTGCAGATTGCCGACGACCTGACCGTGATGCGCGACGGTCGCGTGGTCTGGTCGGGTCCGGCGGACCGGATGGACGAACACGCGATGGCCACCGCCATGGTCGGGCGCGAGATGTCGGACCTGTTCCCGCCCAAGGACGGCAGCCCGGGCGAGGTCGCGCTGGAGGTCAGCGACCTGACGGTGCCGGGCTATTCGGAAGGGGTCGGCCTGACCCTGCGGCAGGGCGAGATCCTGGGCGTGGCCGGGCTGATCGGATCGGGCCGGACCGAGACCTTCGAGGGGCTCTGCGGGTTGCGCCCGGCCAGCGGCCAGGTGCGCATCTTCGGCCAGCCCGCACGCATCGACCATCCCTGGCAGGCCCAGGCCCTCGGCATGTGCTATCTGACCGAGGACCGCAAGACGCGCGGCCTGCTGCTGGGAAAGGGCCAGCGCGAGAACCTGACCCTGCAGGCCCTCTCGCGGTTCACGCGCCGCCTGATCGACACCCGCGCCGAAGAGGCGGCCCTGGATCAGGCCGTCGCAGATTTCGACATTCGCGGCCATCGCGGCGCCTTGGTCGGCAACCTGTCGGGCGGCAACCAGCAGAAGCTGCTGTTTGCCAAGACCCTGCTGGCCGAACCCCGCATCATCATCATCGATGAACCGACGCGCGGCATCGACATCGGCACCAAGCAGCAGATGTATCAGTTCATCCGGCGCCTCGCCGCCGAGGGGCGCGCCATCGTCGTCATCTCCTCCGAGATGCAGGAGGTGATCGGGCTGGCCGACCGCGTCATGGTCATGCGCCATGGCCGCGTCGCGGGGCACCTGTCGCAGGACGAGGCCACCGAGGATGCCATCGTGCGGCTGGCCATGGGCGTCGTACCCGCAACGGAGACCACCGCATGAAAGCTGCAGCGATCCTGCCCCGCAACCTGCCCATGGGCGTGATCGGTCCGATCCTGGCGCTGGTCGTGCTGATGGCGGTGGGCGCCTCGATGAACGAGAACTTCCTCGGCTGGAACAATCTCAGCAACGTGCTGGCCCGGTCGGCCTTCATCGGCATCATCGCGGTGGGCATGACCTTCGTGATCACCGCCGGGGGGCTGGACCTGTCGGTGGGGTCGATGGCGGCCTTCATCGCCGGGCTGATGATCATGGTCATGAACGCGCTGCTGCCGACGCTTGGCGTGGGCATTCCGGTCGTGCTGGCGGGCATGGCAGTGGCGCTGCTGGCGGGGCTGGCGGCGGGTCTGCTGAACGGGTTGCTGATCACCGGGCTGAAGATCGAGGCCTTCATCGTCACCCTGGGCTCGATGGGGATCTATCGCAGCCTGGTGACATGGCTGGCCGACGGGGGCACGCTGTCGCTGGATTTCACGCTGCGCACCTTCTATCAGCCGGTCTATTACGGTGGCCTCTTCGGGATCGGCTGGCCGATCATCGTCTTCGCGGTCGTCGTGGTCGTGGGCGAGGTCATCATGCGCTCGACCACCTTTGGGCGCCATTGCGCCGCCGTCGGCTCGAACGAGCAGGTGGCCAAGTATTCCAGCGTCCGGGTCGGGCGGATCCGGCTGATGACCTATGCGGCCCTTGGCCTTCTGGTCGGCGTGGCCACCATCATGTACGTGCCGCGCCTCGGCTCGGCCTCCTCGGCCACGGGCGTTCTGTGGGAGCTGGAGGCCATCGCCGCGGTGATCATCGGCGGCACCGTCTTGAAGGGCGGCTTCGGCCGGGTCTGGGGCACCGTTCTGGGCGTCCTGATCCTGTCGATGATCGGCAACATCCTCAATCTGACAGATTTCGTCTCGCCCTATCTGAACGGGGCCATCCAGGGGGCGATCATCATTCTCGCTGTGGTCTTGCAGCGCGAAACCAAGGCCGGAACCTGATCCGGCGACCGACAAGGGAGGAAGACATGAAACATCTCGCATCCGGGGCCGCCCTGGCACTGGTCCTGGCCACGCCCGCCTTCGCGCAGGACGACACCATGGTCATCGGCGTCTCGATTCCCGCCGCGACCCATGGCTGGGCGGGCGGCATGAACTATTTCGCGCAAGCGGCCATCGAGCGGCTGTCCGAGACCTATCCGAACCTGGAATTCGTGCTGGCCACGGCTTCCGATCCGGGGCGGCAGGTCAACGACATCGAGGACATGGTGGCGACCCGCAACATCGACGCGCTGGTGGTCCTGCCCTTCGAGTCCGAGCCTCTGACCGGCCCGGTCCAGAACGTCAAGCAGTCGGGGGCCTGGGTGACGGTCGTCGATCGCGGCCTGTCGGTCGAGGGCATCCAGGATCTGTATGTCGCGGGCGACAATCCGGGCTTTGGCCGCGTTTCGGGCGAATACATGGTCGAGGCTATGCCCGATGGCGGCAATATCGTCGTGCTGCGCGGCATCCCGACATCCATCGACAACGAGCGTGTCGAGGGCTTCGAGACCGCCATCGAGGGCAGCGGCATCGAGATCCTGGGGATGGAGCACGGCAACTGGAACCGCGATGAATCCTTCACCGTCATGCAGGATTTCCTGCAGCGCCATCCGCAGATCGACGCGGTCTGGGCATCGGACGACGACATGGCCATGGGCGTCCTGGGGGCCATCGAGGCCGCCGGGCGCGACGACATCCAGTTCGTGCTGGGCGGCGCCGGCATGAAGGAGATGATCAAGCGCACCATGGACGGCGATGCGATGATCCCGGCCAACGTGACCTATCCCCCCTCGATGATCGCCACCGCCATCGAGATCACGGCGGTGGGCCTCGTCTCGCAGGCTCCGGTCTCGGGCGAGTTCATCATCGGCTCGGTGCTGGTCACTCCGGAGAATGCCGAGACCTACTACTATCCCGACAGCCCGTTCTGATCCTGCCGGCGGTCCCGTGTCACGGGACCGCCCCCCTGCGGTGCGCCTTAAATTTCGGCTGCGCCGCGGGCCTCTCGGGTCAATGCTGCGCCGGCCCGCATCGCAATTTCCGGCTAGGGAACACGCGGCGCGGAGGCGATGACCGAGACAGCTTGACGGGCGATCTCAGGGCCAGGCTGTTCGGCAAAAGCCCGAGGTTCTGACGGCCGGGCGAACCCTGCGCGGGGCCATCCCGTGTGTGGCAGAAAATCCCTGTTGCCTGCTTTGCGATTGATTTACGCTGCCCGAACCAGCTTAGACAAGCCTCAGAAACGGTTGCCAAACCTCATGTCCCGCCCCACCATCCACGACGTCGCGCGCATTGCCGGGGTCAGCCTCTCGACGGTCGATCGCGTGCTGAACGCCCGCGAAGGTGTCCGCCGCGCCACCCAGGTCCGGGTGACCGAGGTGATGCAGCAGCTGGGTTACGAACGCAACGTGGCCGCCGCAAATCTGGCGCGGCGCCGCCAGTACCGGCTGCTGTTCGTCCTGCCCGCGGGAGGCAACAGCTTCATGCGGGGGCTCGAGCAGGAGATTGCGGCCCGTGCCGGGGCTTGGGAGTTCACCTCGATCGCGGTGATGACCGTGCCTCCGTTCGACGACGCGGCACTGGCCGGCGCATTGCTGGACATCGATCCCGCGCAGACCGACGGCGTGGCGGTCGTCGCCACGGACTCGGCCGCCGTGCGCGCCGCGCTGGCGGCGTTGCGCGACAAGGGCGTGGCGGTGGTGACGCTGGTGTCGGATCTGCCCTCGTCGCGTCGCCAGCATTTCGTGGGCATCGACAATGTGCAGGCCGGACGCACGGCGGCCAGTCTGCTAGGGCGGTTCTGCCGGGGGCGGACGGGCAGCATCGTGATGGTGGCAGGTTCGATGCTGGTGCGGGATCACGCCGAACGCCGGCTCGGGTTCGAGCAGGTCCTGTACCAGGAGTATCCCGAGCAGCGCATCCTGCCTCCGCTGGAAGGCTTCGACGACCAGGACATCGTCGCCACGCGCCTGTCCGAACTGCTGGCGCGGACCGCGGATGTGGTCGGCATCTACAGCCTGGGGGCCGGAACGCGCGGGGTCGCCCGGGCGATGGCACAGACGCGGACGGATGCCCCCTCGGTCGTCGTCCACGAGCTGACCCCGCATTCACGCCAGGCCCTGCTGGACGGCACCTTCGACGCGGTGATCCACCAGGACCCGCTGCGCGAGATCACGGCTGCGGTCGGTTTGCTGCAATCGCTGATCGGCGGCGAGGCCATCGACGCGGATGTGGCCCGTATCGGCATCGAGGTCTATCTGCGCGACAACCTGCCCTGAATGACGTCTCCCCGTCTCTCGCGATGGCGTGGTCTTGTTCGACATGGGAAGGTTGGTCCGCCTGCGGATCGGCTGGCCAGGCATCCGACCGTCCTGCGCGCTGGCACCTTTGAGGGTGCGGACCCTGATCGATCGCACTGATGCATGGTATCATCAGGCGCGACCGCCTCCGCAGCTGTGACAAGCCTCAACGCTGCGCGGGGCATGTCACGATCATGATTTCCGAATGCGCTGTCGATAGGTTGCCGGCGCCTCGCCGAGGGACCGACGGACCCTGCGGAAAAGTAGGAAGGGTCCCTGAACCCGAGGCGAAACCAGATCTCAGCCAGGGGTATGCGGGTGATCTTAGAGCCGAGCCCAGAGATCGGGCATGGATCGTGACTAAGGTGTCCTTTCTCGCACATGTGCACTGCTCAGGAGGCTGGGCGGCTCATTCGGGTCAAAGCACGTTCGCGTGGCTCTACCTTCCGTATCTCAAGAAATGACAGTCCCCGCAGTCAGCCTCACATATAATAAGCAACAAATGTTATTTACTGCGCATGATGCATCTGTAGATTGAGGGGAATTTCTTTATGCAAGTGGTTCGCGAAGGCCATGGACCGTCAAATGATGACATCAATCAAAATATCCTGTGTGGTAGAAAATTCCAGCTATCAGCAGGCCTTTTTTAACGATTTGCAAACAGGTCCCAATACTAGGAAATGATAAATCACTGATTTCTTGCTTAAGCCGGTTATCAGGAGCGATTCACATAGCAAGGAGGGGAAATATTCAGCATCATGGATATCGCACATTATCGTCAGCGCGTTGCAGACGATATTGAAATGACACGCCCACAAATTACAGCGCAAAAACATCAGCTGGCGTTGGCTGCTCAGCAGTTTGCATTTGCTCAATCCGTCTTGGCAGAGGCGCGAGACAGGCTAACCTCAGTGGCTCAGTCTCTGGATCTGGTCTTTGGAAAAAGATAATCGAAAATTGAGACGTTCAAAAATTAGTGAGTTACCCCCCAAACTAACTTCCCTTATCCGCAGGTTGGAAGAAGTCCTGCGGCAGGCCAAGCAGGAGGATAACAGATACGAGGATTAAACACCGTCGGATACCTCCACGTCTATTCGAGGCGGACATCCAAGCTCTTGCAGTCATTGTCCGAAATTTTTTTGATGGCATGACCCAAAAAGTTTGTCTCTCTAAGTTTATAAAGCGAACGCGCGAGTAATGAAATGACAGTAGCCGATCTGGACGCCATAGGGATGCTATCTGTCACATCCCGCGTGATTATAGGGCCGCTTCCTGAACAGGTCCGGCCGTTGTTTCTGCCAGTCCTTGAGCGCATCGATGGGCGTTCGGCCCTTCAGCACTGATTGCGGAAGCTGACCGTTGTAGAGCCGGACGTAGCGCAGGATGGTCTGTTCGAGATCCTCGCCGCTGCGGAAGCGGTGGCTCTGCAGGACGTCCTCGATCCGGCCGTTGAAGCGTTCGACCATGCCGTTGGTCTGCGGGTGCAGGGGCGGGGCCAGGCGGTGCTCGATGCCGAGGTCGGCGCAGAGGCGGTCGAAATCGTGGTTGCCGGTAGGGCCCCGGCGGCGAAGTCCGAACAGGCGATCGGTGAACTCCTTGCCGTTATCTGTAAGCACCTTGGTGATCCTCATCGGCGCGGCGCGTTCCAGATCGCGCAGAAACCGGCGGGCGTTGGCCGCCGTCTTCGCCGGGTAGATGCGCACGAAGACCCACCGCGTGGCGCGGTCGATGGCGACGAACAGATACCGGCGGCGGCTCTCGTCGGCCATCTGCGGCAGATATTTCACGTCGACATGCACATAGCCCGGCTCGTAAGCCTTGAAGGCCCCGTGCGCAGGTCGTGGCAAGGCAGGCTTCAAAGCGCGCAGATTGCCCACGCCATGCCGGCGCAGGCAGCGGTCCAGTCCGGAACGCGAGACATGAGGGTTCAGGAACTCCCGCACCACCGACAGCAGATCATCCAGCGGCAACAGCAGCGACTTGCGCAGGGACACTGCCACAGCTTCCTGTGCCGGCGTGAGCGTCGACTGAAGCCTGTGCGGCGTGTGGGATCGGTCATGGACGCTGTCTCGGCTCCGCCACTTCCAGACGGTCTGCATGGAGATGCCGTAGCGCTCCGCCACCATCCAGGCCGGTTCCGTGCTTGCCTGGATCGCGGCTCGTATCTTCGGTGTCGTCGCTGCCTGTTTGTGAAGAGAGATCAGCATCCTCGCCTCCCGTCCCGAAACTCGCCCAAGATCGATCTTGCCACGAAAAATGCGGTCCGGCGAGGGTCTATGTGATCATCCGGGATGGGACAGCTATCCATCGAAAGGACGCATGTGTTTGACCGTGTGGTCCAAACATGCAAGTCGCTGTTCAACTGCGAGGCGAGTCTCATATCATTGATTGACGAAAAGAACGACCGACAGTTTTTCAAGGCAGAGGCGGGATTGCCAGAGTCGTTGGCGGAAAAAAGAGAAACGCCTTTGGCCTATTCTTTTTGCAAGACAGTTGTCGCTCAGTCCAAGCCATTGGTTGTTTTCAATGCTGCCATTGACGTTCGGTTTAAGGACAATCCCTCCGTTGAGGAATTTGGGATCATGGCATATCTCGGCGTGCCTATAAAGGATCGACACGGAGATGCGATTGCTGCGCTGTGCGTAATCGATATCAAGGCACGGTCTTGGTCGACAAATGACGTGGATATTTTGGCAGCTCTTGGAACGGGGGTCTCAAGTCAGGTTCAGTTGATGCTGGCATTGCAAACTTCAAAAGGGTTTGAGGAATTCAATCTCAACAATGATGATGTGCCGCAGGCCTCTGAACTTTTTCCGAGTGCCTTGTTTCAGTACTTTCAGCATGCCGATGGCCGGGAGACTATAGATCAGGTCTCATCCGGGTGCATGAGGATCTGGGAAGTTTCCGAAGCAGAGATAATGGACAGCTTCGGGAATATATTTGCCATGTGCATTTCTGACGATCTCGTGGGAGCTTATGCGTCCCTTGGCCATGCGGCGGGAAGCTTGGTATCCTGGAACCACCAGTGGCGTATAGTCACACCTTCAGGTCACCAGAAATGGCTCAGGGGCCACGGGCAGCCGGAAATGGTTCCTGGAGGGGGAATTAAATGGAGCGCGTTGGTGCAGGACATTACTCAGGTCAGGGAGAATGCAAATTTTACCTGATGATTGATATTTCTAGATATGTTTCATCACGCCGCAGAAACGGTCAGCCGCAACCGCCCGGGTCCGGCTTCCTCCACCGTCATCTGCACATCGCCCGCACCCGCCGGATAGGCGTATTTGAAGGCGTTGGTCACCAGCTCGTTCACCAGGAGCGCCAGCGGCACGGCCTGATCGGTCGCGATCGACACCGGGGCAAGGGTGCAGCTCAGCGTCTGGCCGGGACGGGCGGTGGTGCGGAGCTGGTCGCACAGCTCGCCCAGGAACGCGGCCAGCTGGACGCTGTGCACCTCGTCGGCGCGCCACAGCCGGTCGTGGACCTGCGCGATGGTCGTCACGCGGGCCTCGGCATCGTCCAGCGCCTTGGCCAGGGCGGGGTCCGACGACTCGCGCCGCTGCATGCTCAGAAGCCCCGCCACCATCGCCAGGCTGTTCTTGACCCGGTGGCTGATCTCGCGCGTCAGCACCTCCTGATGGGCGACCGCCGCGCGCAGGCGCGCCTCGCTGGCCCGCAGCGCCTCCTCGACGTGATGGCGCTCGATCGCCACGCCCAGCAGGTTGGCGAAGCCCTGCAGGAAGGCCAGGTCGGCCGTGGTGAAGCGCCCCTCGGTCGGGCTGTCCACCTCGAGGATGCCATAGCGGCTGGCCTCGCCCTGCACGGGCACGTTGATCGCGCGCCGGATGCCGTGGTCCCGCAGCAGGGTCGGGGTCCGGAACCGCGTCTCGCCCTCCAGGTGGTTCGAGATGACCGGCTCGCCCGTCTGGAAGGCATAGCCGGTGGGGCTGTCCAGATCGGCGCCGATGCGCGCCCGGCCGACCACGCCGGGCCGCCAGCCGACCCCGGCGCGCAGGATGAACTGCCCCTCGTCGGGCAGGTATTCCATCACCTTGCAGAAGCGGCTGTGCAGGCCCAGGGCGCAGACCCGCGTCGCCTCGTGCAGCAGCGCGCCAAGGTCGTGGGTCCGCAGCGCAAAGGCGCCGTATTCGGCCGCAAGCCGCTGCTGGCGCAGCCGGTATTCCAGTTCCTCCGCCGGGCTGCCGCCCGTTTCCGGCGCGACGGCGGGGGCGTCCACATGATCCTTGTCCATGGCCTTGCTTCTTCTGCGTCCGAAGGCGCCGCCCGGGGGGGATAAACGTTTATTTTTAGTTGTATAAGGGGTATAGGAGATCAGTGTCGTTACCGCGATCGACGAATTTCGGGGGTCCGTGAACCATGTCTGGTCTGGGCCACATGAGCATGATGCCGAGGCCACCCGGGGGCGATTCACCCAAGGGAGCGCCACATGCTTCAACGCAACTGGCCATGTCGACTGGCGTCGCCAGAACCTGTGTCGAAACATGAGGCAGGGGTATTGTTTGCCGCAATGGCAAGGCCGCCTTTGCGCATCTCCCTAGATCCTGGGATCTCAGCATGACTTCCATCGACCCGGCTCCAGACGCTTCCAGCCTGGCCTTCCTGTCCGGCGGGGGCGAACTGGGTGCGCTCATGCGCGACCTGGACTGGGCCAGTACGGCCTTGGGGCCAGCCGAGGGTTGGACTGCCAATCTCAAGATCACGGCGGGCATCGTGCTGCGCTCGCCGGTGGCGATGGTCCTGCTCTGGGGTGAAAAAGGCATCATGATCTACAATGATGCCTTCGCGGCCTTTTCGCGGGATCGACACCCGATGATGCTCGGGATGAAGGTGCGTCAGGCTTGGCCGGAGGTTGCCGGCTTCAACGACAATGTCCTGAAGGTTGGATTGGCAGGCGGCACGCTGTCCTACAGGGATCAGGAGTTGACCCTCAACCTGGACGGGGCATCGGGGGCGGTTTGGCTCAATCTGGACTATGCGCCGGTTCTTGATGAGAACGGCAGATCGGTGGGCGTCCTGGCGGTCGTGGTGGAAACGACCGGAGCAGTCCAGGCCGTCCGACAGGGGCGGGCAGAAACAGAGCGGTTGCAGCAGCTGTTTGCGCAGGCCCCCGGCTTCATGGCAATGCTGGGCGGGCCCGAGCATGTCTTCGAACTCGTCAATCCGGCATACGAGCAGCTCATCGGACATCGAAAGGTCGAGGGTCAGCCCGTTCGTGCCGCCCTCCCCGAGATCGTGAACCAAGGGTTTATCGACATCCTGGACCGGGTGTTCGAAAGCGGTCAGGCCTATACCGGCAAAGCCATCAAGATTGGCTTGCAACGGACGGTCGATGGCCCCGTGGAAGAACGCTTCGTCGATTTCGTCTATCAACCCATCATCGGGGGTGACGGAAAGGTTTCTGGGATCTTCGTCGAGGGTTATGACGTGACAGATCGCGTCCATGGGGAGGCACATCTGCGTCTCTTGATGAACGAGTTGAACCATAGGCTCAAAAACACCCTCGCCACGGTGCGGGCGATCGCGCGGCAGACGCTGCAGGGCAGCGGCCCGATGGAAGTGGCGCGGGAAGCCCTTAGCGCCCGCATTTCCGCTTTGTCGCGAGCTCAGAACGTGCTGACAAGCCGCAACTGGCAGGGCTCGGACATTCGCGATGTCGTGGCCTCCGCAATTGCACCCCATTCCGATAGTGCAGACACCCGTTTCAGCATCACGGGCCCGTCCGTCTCCTTGAGCCCTCGCGCGGCTCTCTCGCTTTCTCTTGCCCTGCACGAGTTGGCGACCAACGCGGCAAAGTATGGCGCCCTGAGCACGAACGCAGGGCGCGTCGAGATTACCTGGTCACTGGCCGGGAACCCAGAGCCACGGCTGGATCTTGAATGGCAGGAACATGGGGGACCACCAGTGGCACTGCCGTCAAGCAAGGGATTTGGAACGAAACTGATCGAGCGGGGCCTGGCCAACGAGCTCGACGCCGTGGTGAGCCTTGAATATCCGCCTGCGGGGTTTGTACTCAAAATGTCGGCAGGGATGGCGTCCCTCCAGGAGCGGTCCGAAGCAAGTTCCGAATGACGGTACTCAAAGTCTTGGTCGTCGAAGACGAGATGTTGATCGCCATGGACATGGAAGACATGCTCGTCGAGATGGGTTTTAAGGTGATTGGTCCCGCTCCCTGCCTGGAGAAGGGGACGGAGTTGGCATGCCGGGAGACCATCGATCTGGCCGTTCTGGACATCAATCTGGCGGGGCGCGATTCATTTCCGATCGCCGACATTCTGCGGGAACGGGGGATCCCCTTCATCTTTGCAAGCGGCTACGGAGCCGCCGGACTGTCGGACGATTACGCCGACACGACCACGCTTCAAAAGCCGGTTGAGTTCCTGCAGCTCAGGGCAGCAATGTCCAGCTTACAGTAGCTGACGTCTCATCGGCAGCATGGCAAACGATGCGCCTTTAGGGGGCACAAGTTCTCTTGCAGGGATTGCAGAAAAGTAGAGGTCCGGAGTCGTCCAACTCCGCACCTACCTTTTCTCACGACCCATGACTAGGCTTAGGTTTTTTTCAACTTCTTAGTCTGGCCTGAACAAATCTTAACCAACTGAATTTGCTTGATGAAAGTGCCAAAGCGGTAGCGGGGAATTGCAGGGCTTCGTATGTTGGCACTCGAAACCTTGCGAATTTTCGGAGCTGTGATGAAGCCTCGTCCGCGCGCTGAAGAGCAGGATGATCTCCTGCGCCCCCGCCTGACCGAGATGATCGATCTGCGCCATGAACTGGCGAAACTGGCCGTGCTGTTTGACTGGGAGTTCTTCGAGACCGAATGGGCAGGCTTCTTTCCTTCCACCACAGGGCGGCCGGCCACATCGCCGCGGCTGGTGGCGGGCCTGCTGTATCTTCAGCACGCCTATCGGTTGTCTGACGAGGCCGTTGTCGCTCGTTGGGTTGAGAACCCCTACTACCAGCATTTCACCGGTGAGACGTTCTTCCAGCACCGCCCACCGATCGACCCGACCTCCCTGACTCGGTGGCGCAAGCGGATCGGCGAGGAAGGGGCCGAGTGGCTGCTGACCAAGACGATCGAGGCAGGGCGCAGGTCAGGCGCGGTGCAGGATCGCAGCCTGTCGCGTGTCGCCGTGGATACGACGGTGATGGAAAAGAACATCGCCCACCCGACAGATGCGCGCTTGTATGAGACCGCACGTGGAAAGCTTGTCGCCCTCGCCGATGAAGGCGGGATCACTCTGCGGCAGAACTACAACCGCCTGGCCCCGCGCCTGGCGGTGCGGATCGGGCGCTACGCCCATGCCCGGCAGTTCAAACGCATGGGCAAGGCTCTGAAACAGCTGAGGGGATACACCGGTCGTGTCCTGCGGGATATTCGCCGGCAGTTGGACGGGATTGCGGAGGGGTCCTTCCGCGAACGGGTTCTGGACACTCTCGTGCTCGTCGGTCGTCTGCTCCATCAGACCCCCAAAAGCCGCGGCAAGATCTACGCCTTGCATGAGCCCGAGGTCGATTGCATCTCCAAGGGCAAGGCCCGCAAACGCTACGAGTTCGGCACCAAGGTCAGCCTGGCCACCACCATCGACGAGGGCTTCGTCGTGGGCATGCGCGCCTTGCCGGGAAATCCCTACGATGGCCACACCCTGCCCGAAGCCCTGGAGCAGGTTGCGATCCTGACTGCGCATTCCGACGCATCCGGTCGGCTGTTCCGACAACATCCGGTCAGTCATTCCGGGGTATCCGGTCAGCTGAGGATCTTTGCCGCATAGGCATGGTTTTGATGTCAGGCGCTGTGACCTTCGTCAAGATTTTCGGTGGGATTACCCGAGCGGCGCATTGACGGCCCGTCGAGGTTGAGGCGATGGGCGTTGTGGACCAAGCGGTCGAGGATGGCATCGGCAAATGTCGGTTCGCCGATCACGTCGTGCCAGGCCGAGACCGGCAACTGGCTGGTGATCAGGATCGAGCCGCGGTCATGCCGGTCCTCGACGATTTCCATCAGATCGCGCCGCTGGCCGGCGGTCAGGCGATCCGGGCCCCAATCGTCGAGGATGAGCAGGTCAGCCTTCACCAGGGACCGGAACAGGCGCGGAAAGCGCCCGTCACCGTGGGCAAGTTCGAGATCGACGAAGAGGCGCGGCATCCGCTGATAGATGACGGTGAGGTTGTCGCGGCAGGCGCGTTGGCCGAGGGCGCAAGCGAGCCAGGTCTTTCCAACGCCACATGGCCCGGTGATCATCAGATTGCGGGCGTCTGCGATCCAGCGCCCGGTGGCAAGCTGCTGGAACAGCATTCGGTCCAGTCTACGCGGAGTGCGGAAGTCGACATCTTCGATTGCGGCGCCGATGTGACGTAGCTTCGCTGCACGCATGCGCGTTTGGAAACGGCGGGTATTGCGGCTGGCGATCTCGCGGTCGACCAGCAGGCCGAGCCATTCGGGATGGCTCAGTTCTGCGGTGGCGTCCTGCGTCTGCAATTCGACAAACGCCTCGGCCATGCCGTCGAGCCGCAAGTTGCGGAGCTGGTCCAGGGTCGGGTGGGTGAGCATCTTCTGTCCTTTCAATGGAAGTAACCGGGGCCGCGGATATTGCCGTGCTGGATCGCGGGCCCGTCCGCGGCGGGTTCGGGCCGGCTGCTGCGATGCAGGTTGTTCTTCAGGATCGAGTTCACCGAAGAGTAGGACCGCGCCCCGATCGTGAGCGCCCGCTCGCAGGCCGCTTCCAGCGCCTCGGGGCCATAGGGTTTGGCCAGGCGCATGATACCGAGGCAGGAGCGGAAGCCCTGCTCGGGGTGGCTGCGATCGCGCAGGATCACCGCGACCAGGGTGGCGGTGTTCGGACCGATTTTTGCCGCCCAGGACTTCAGCCGCGCGGGCGACCAGTCGGAATAGCGCCGATGACTGGCCGGCATGTGATCGGCGACGGTGGTATGCTTGCGGTTGGACGAGGTCCTCGCGTGGGCCGCGACACGCTTGCCAAGGTGGAAGATCTCGATCGTCCGGGCAGTGAAACGGACCCAGACCTTCTCGCGCAACAGGCTGTGTGGCGCCGAGTAGTAATGCTTGTCGACCTCGACATGGTAGTCGAGCCCGACCGTACATTGCTTCCATTCGGAGAAGACATAAGGCTCGGCTGGCAAGGAGCGGAGCGCCGAGCGCTCGATCTCTTCGAACAGATCCCGCCGGCTGGCGCCGAGATGCCGGGTCACTCGGTCGTTCAGCTGATCGAGGAGGACGCGGATCGCGGCGTTCAGTTCTGGCAACGAAAAGAAGCGCTGATTGCGCAGGCGCGCCGCGATCCAGTGTTGGGCGATCTGGACCGCCACCTCGACCTTGGCCTTGTCGCGCGGTTTGCGCGGCCGGGCCGGCAGCGAGCCGTTGTCCGCCATCGGTCCGAGGACAATGGCGAGCGCGGTGCCGTAATGCGCGGCCATGTCGGCATAGGTCCGGTTCACCGCGGGCTCATAGAAGCAGGCCTTGGTGACGCCGGACCTCAGGTTGTCCGACACCACCTGCGCCGGCACCCCACCGAGATAGCTGAATGCCCGGCAATGGGCGCCGATCCAGTCGGACAGCCCCTGGCTCCAGGTTGCTTCGGCATAGGTCAGGTTCGAGGCGCCGAGTGCGGCGACGAACAGCTGCGCCCGGCGAACTTCGCCGGTCGCTCCGTCCATGACCTCCAGTGTGGTGCCGGCGTAGTCAACGAACAACCGCTCGCCGGCGACATGGTGCTGGCGCATCACCGGCGTCAGCCGGCCGCTCCAGCGCTTGTAGAGATCGCAGAAGCGGCTATAGCCATAACCTTCGGGATGAACCGCGCGGTATTCCTCCCAGAGCAGCGACAGGGTCACGCCCGGCCGCCTCAGTTCACGATGGATCGCTGGCCAGTCCGGCCGGGCCTCGACGAGACGGTTGGGGCCGCCGGTCGGGTGAAACAGCAGCGCTTCCAGCGCCGCGTCCGTCATCTGCGCCGCAAGCGGCCAGCTCAGACCGGCGCGCTCGACCCGCTTGAGATAATCGCACGCCGTGCTCTGCCCGACGCCGAGGCTTTCGGCAATCTTCCGCGTCGACAACCCGCCAGCATGCAGCCGCAGTGCTTCTCTGATCTTCCTCATCGTCAGTCTCTTCATGGGGCCGCCCGCTCTCTTCAAAAGAGCAAGCCTAGCCCGCCGCAGGACTGCCAAGCAGCGTCAGAACCTCCCCTCGTCAGGGTGACCGGATGCCCCGGAATCGGTGACCGGATCAGATTGGAATGGGTGACCGGATCAAATCGGAATCCCCGACCGGATCACCTCGGAATGCGCAATCCTGACCGGTCAGATCCCGGATCTGGCCGTCGTGGACCGCGGGTATCGCGGCCATGGCGTGTCGGAAACGAAGGTCCTGATCAGCGGCACCCGCCGCGGCCTGACGCCGAAGCTGAAAGCGCTGCTGAGGCGACGCAGCGCCATCGAGCCCGAGATCGGACACATGAAGACAGACGGACGCTTATCGCGCTGCCCACTGAAAGGCACGACCGGCGACGCCATCTTTGCCGTGCTCTGCGGCTGCGGCCACAACATCCGCAAGATCCTGGCCCACCTCAGGGCTTTGTTGGCGTTCATTGTAGCCGTCACATACGCCGCCATCCTACCAGGGATCACGACAACAACCGGCAATCTCGCCGACGGGCACAGTTGTTCAGCCTGAACTATTTATTCAAGGACGCTATTGATAGTACGCTAAGCTCGATGAGGCTGGCGAAGATAGAAACCTGAGGGCTAAAGTCTTGAGCAGCCTCGACGGTGCCGGTATTTTGGCTAGAATGCATCCTTCAAAACAGCCACAGGCATTATAGAATAAAGATGGCGAACGACGGCATAAGCAACTCACGAGAAACCAAGTCAGATGGACCTTCCGATATCGGTCTGCTTCTGGCGGTGTGCGAGAACGCTAGCGGCGCACTGTTCGTTCTCGATAAGAAACAGCGCTGCATCTACATGAACACGGCCGCCGTCGAGCTCACAGGGTACAGGCTGGAAGAGCTTCAGGGGCGCCCGCTTCACGACTTCATCCACCACACCCATCCTGACGGTAGTCATTACCCGATCGAAGACTGCCCGATCGATCGGGCCTTCCCCGAGTCCTGCAGGCAGCGCGGGCACGACGTCTTCATCCACAGGGACGGCCACTTCTACGACGTCGCATACACGGCCAGCCCACTCGAGCGCGACAGCGTGGTTGTAGGAACGGTGGTTGAGGTCCGGGACATTAGCGCAGAGCTTGCAGCACACAGGGCCCTCGAGGAAGAAACACGGACGCTGGAGACGCTGAACCGGACAGGATCTATGCTTGCCGGAACCCTTGATCTTGAAGAGATCGTCCAAGCCGTTACCGACGCCGCTACCGAGCTTTCCGGCGCACAATTCGGCGCCTTCTTCTACAATACGGTGAAGGAGGGGGAAGCGATGCACCTTTACACGCTCTCCGGCGCTCCTCGCGAAGCCTTCTCGGCATTCCCTCAGCCTCGGCACACGGCGATCTTCGGGCCCACATTCGTCGGCGGCACAGCTATCAGGCTCGACGATGTCAGAAGTGACCCGCGTTACGGGCTGAACGTCCCGTTCAATGGCCTGCCGTCCGGGCATCTGCCGGTGACAAGCTATCTCGCCGTGCCCGTGATCTCGCGAACCGGAGAAATCCATGGTGCGCTGATCTTCGGCCATGCGGAACAAGGCATCTTTAGCACGCGCAGTGAGCGGATCGTGACGTCGATCGCCGCGCAAGCCTCCATTGCGATCGACAACGCCAACCTGTTCACCGCAGCGCAGCGGCAGATTGCGGAACGTGAGCGGTCGGAGGCCCACCAGAAGCTGCTGGCCCAGGAACTCAACCACCGCGTCAAGAATATGCTCGCCACTGTACGCTCCATCGCGACGCAGACGTTCCGCGGAGAAGCAACTGACACGGCGAGGAACGTCTTCGAGGGTCGCCTCCTGTCTCTTTCCAAAAGCCACAGCCTGATCATGGAGAAGAACTGGAAGGACGTCAGCCTGGAGTCCGTCCTGTCCACCGGCCTGCTTCCCTTTTTTGGGGAGATCGCCATGAGCGACAGGGTCTTTCTCGAAGGCGAGGCAATCCAACTGACGCCAAAGCTGGCGCTGGCCCTTGGCATGGGCATTCACGAACTCGCTACGAACGCGGTCAAATACGGTGCGATGAAGAATGATGTCGGGAAAATCGAAATCCGGTGGCGCGACATCGGCGACAACACGCTCTGCATCACTTGGGTCGAGAAAGATGGGCCCGCCGTCGCGCCACCCAATAGCAAAGGCTTCGGGACACTCCTGTTGGAGCGTGGCCTGGCCCACGAGTTGGACGGCGCCGTCAAGATCGTCCACGACCCCGCCGGCTTGATCTGCGAGATCCGCATGCCCCTTCCGGAGATGACCGCATGAACAACATCCTCCAGGATGCCCGCATCCTCTTGGTCGAGGACGAGATGCTGATCTGTCTCGACATCGAGTTCATGCTGCAGGAGTTCGGCTGCAAGGTTGTCGGTCCTGCCGCGACGGTGTCGAAGGCACTCGCTCTGATTGACATGGAGCAGATCGATCTTGCCGTGCTCGATGTGAACCTGGGACACGAGAAGAGCTACCCGATCGTCGACCGACTGACGATGCTGGACATCCCGTTTCTGCTGTCCACTGGATATGCGGAGATCGACGCGACATACGACGACTGTCCGAGACTTCAAAAGCCCTTTTCCAGGACGCAGCTGCGAGATCGCCTCATCCGTCTTCGTGCCGTGGCTCTTGATGAAAATGGCGCGAAGCACGACCATCAGGTTTGACCCTGAACTGAAAGGCACAACGAGGCGCGGGGAAGCGTCAGAGCCTCGGGTCATCCTGCCATTCATGTTAACTAGCTGAGGCCCGAGCACGCGATGCTGATAGCTGAACTTGCCAAGGAGAGCAGCGTGGCGCGGCTCTGGCGGGCCGATTGGGGAAAACGGCCCAAGCCTGGCAAGAACGTGGCAGCCTGCATTTGCGAACTCGACACCTTGATCCTGTTCGGGGCGCGCGAGCCCGAAATCGAGGCATGGCTCCGGGAAAAAAGCGACCTGCAAGCCACATTTCCGCAGGAACTTTGGCCTGATTACTCGCGTTAATGGGGTGTTCATGTGGTCTATAGTTACTTTGTACTGACAACCCCGGCGCGAGACATCGCTCCGGGGTTTTCCGTGTCCTAACGCCGCTACAGCGGAAAGCGGCTACCGAAGGATAAGCCGGGCCATCTTGTCCTTCCAATTGGTTATTTGGGCGCCGAGGGAGGTCAAGTATCGCCCAATCCGGGGCAGTCACCGCACGAGCAAGTGCACAGCTCGCGTTTGGGCAAGGGGCCTCTGTATCGCAATGATGCCGGGGCCATTGCATGTGGAAAATTTACGCTTCCCGCAAAAGCACAGGCCGGGGATTGAGTGGAGGGGGGCGGCGAGGATTTTGATTATGGGCCTAGCATCGGAAATATGGCGGAAGGCGTTATACCAACGGCCCTAAGCACTGACCCCTTTTGCGTATTCACGCGTGGCAATCGATCGGACGCGCTCGGGGTCGTTTGCGAAGGCGTTCCATGCGCTGCAGCATCGGTCGACAATGTCTGCGTAGGTGTCAAAGACGGTGATGGCGAGGCAGTTTGCGCGCAGATAGGCCCAGATGTTCTCAACCGGATTCAGCTCTGGCGCATAGGGCGGAAGCGTCACGATGGTGATGTTGTCGGGGATGCGCAGAGCGCTGGAGTTATGCCAGCCGGCGCCGTCCATCACGAGCACGGCATGGGCGCCCGACGCGACGGTTTTCGCGATTTCAGCGAGATGAGCGTTCATGGCCGAGGTATCGGCACGTGGCATGACAAGTGCCGCGGTCGTGGCGCGCGATGGACAGACGGCGCCGAAGATATAGGCCCATTTGTAGCGGGTGTCGCGCGGCGCACGAGGCCGGGTTCCGCACTCGGCCCAGGTCCGGGTGAGCGTCCCCTGTTGACCTACGCGTGCTTCATCCTGAAACCACACCTCCAATGGCTTCCCGTGCGCCGTCTCCGGCAGGGCGGCCTTTACCGTAGCGGCAAAGTTTTTTTAAATGCCTCCTGTGCCAACGGGTCGGATCTGGGGTGCTGTGGGCGCACTGAAAGGCGGCGGAAGCCAAGGGCTGCCAGCTGCTTGCCGACCGTCCGCTCGTGCATGACCACGCCGAAGCGATCTTCGATCTTGCGCTTGAGATCGACGCAGCGCCAGCGGACCACCCCATCGGCCTCAAGGTCAGGCCCTTCACGGACCATCCGGGCAAGTTCCGCTTTCTGCTCAGAGTTCAGGAGCGGCGTCGGGCCTGCCCAATACCGGTTCGACAGACCGGTGATCCCCTCGGCGTTGTAGCGATGAACCCAATCGCGCAGGGTCTGCCGGTCCATGCCGCAGGCCTCCGCCGCCGTCTTGCGATCCGCGCCCTCCAGAACAAGAGCGATCGCCAAAATCCGCCGCACCGCTTTTGCATCCTTTGTGCGCGCCGCCGCCGCCCGAAGCTCACTTGTCGACATATCCGTTCGAGTGATCTCAATCGCCATCAGAACCTCCATCTCTTGATGGCAATGATTCAGATTTTCAGGTCGAAGGGAATCCCGTGAGTCAGAGCTTAGGGCTGTTGGTATTACATCGGGCTTACCGTCGAAAAAAGGAAAGCCCGATGATCCGTTCCGAACTGGTCAGGAAACTTGCCAAGGCCCACCCGCATCTGTCGCCGCTGATGGTTGAGGCCGCCATGGAGTCGATCCTGAACCAGATCACCGACAGTCTCGCACAGGGCAAGAGGGTTGAGTTTCGGGAGTTCGGAAGCTTTGCGAGCAAGGTCCGGAAGCAAAGGATGAGCCGGGACCCCCGAAATGGCGACCCTGTGAAGGTGGAGGCGAAGCAGGTCCCGACGTTCAGAGCCTCAAAGCTGCTCTTGGCGCGCCTGAATGGGGAGAGCTGAGCGAATTCAACCGCGCCAAAATTCTGCTGTCTTTTTTCCTTAGCCTTTTGGTCATGTGGCGGTGGATCGTTGAGGGGCGCATGCCTGCACAATTGAAACTTTATTCAGGTGTAGTGAACTACATGGACAAGCGCGCGATGCTGATAGCTGAACTGGACGAGGAGAGCCGCGTGGCCTGGCTCTGGCGGGCCGATCCGGGAAAGCGGCCCAAGGCTGTCAAGAACGCAGCAACCTGCCTTCGGGAACTCGACAATCTGATGCTCTTCGGTGCGCCCAAGCCCGAGATCGAGGCATGGCTCCGGGAACAAAGCGACCAGCAGGTTACATCTCCACGGGAACTATAGCTCTTTCACTCGCCTTTAGGGCGCGTTCCTTATATAGAGTTGCCTCTTGCTGACAACCGCGGAGCGAACCCTCGCTCCGGGGTTGTCAGATGCATAGCGCCAGTACGAGCAAGCGCGGATATCAAAGGTTGCGCCGGGCCATTTTGCCTTACCAAAACGCTCTTCGATGGTGGCGGGGACAGGGGTTCACCCTTCAACCGCTAATGTTGTCACCAAGTTAAAATGTCGCGTGTTCCACCATTTAGAAATGTCGCTTGTTGTGCAGCGAGGCGGCGAGCCGGCCCCGGCCCGCTCTCTCCATCAAGGGCCGTAGGGACGGGGCCGGCGGCTTTGGACTTTGAAGCCATTACTCTGCTGGCGGCGGCGCTACGGCTTGTGCCTCTGCCGCGCGCCGTTCGGCACGTCGCTCCACCCAGCCCTTTTTGCCCCGGCTAGGTTTGCCGGTCGGGGTATAGCGGGTGCGCTGTTTGCCCACTGGTCCGACCTGCGGAGGATCGACGTCCTGCTGCGTCTTGATGAAGGCCAGCACGTCGCCGAGACGCTTGTTCTCGGTGATTGCAGTATGGGTCACCCGCTGCTGAGCCGGATCGAAGATCCGGTAGGGTAGGGACAGCCCTTTCCAACGGATCTCGAACGGCCGGTCCGGCCAGGCATAGGTTTCAACATAGCGCCCGATCGCGCTGCGGGCGTGCTCGCTGTCATCGAGGATGAACTTCTGTCGCTCGTAGTGGACCACGAGGCTTGCGCCAACCTGCCGCTGATCGCGAACGCAGAGGATGTCGCGGAGGCGTGATGCCGGCAGGTTGACCGGCCGGTGCAGGTTCTCGGGCCGGGCAGGGGGATGGGCAAAGCGCAGGTTGTGCCGCGCAATGAAGCCGGGCAAGAAATCATTGCCCGCCGCCATGTCGTTGATCCCGGCCAGCCGCAGCTCCTTGACCAGCCGGTCCTGAAGTGTCCGATTAGCGCGCTCTACCCGGCCCTTGGCCTGGCTACTGTTCGCGCAGAGGATCTCGATGTTCAGCTCGCTCAGGGCACGCCCGAATTGCGTCATGCCGTGCCCGCTGCGGGCCTCGGCCTTGTTCATCCGAAAGACGCTGTGTTTGTCGGAATAGAAGGCGACGGGCAGGCCATGCTCATGCAGGTAATCGGCAAGGGCCGCGAAGTAGCTCTCGGTCGACTCCGAGCGGACGAAACGCAGATGCATGAGCGCGCCAGTGGCATCGTCGATGAACACCAGCAGCGTGCAGGCGGGGCCGCGGTCCTCAAACCAGCGATGCTCCGAGCCGTCAATTTGGATCAGCTCGCCCACGGCCTCCCGCCGCAGCCGGGGTCGATGCACCCGGCGCCGCTGCGACCGGCTTTGCCAGAGCCCATCCGAGATCATCCACTTGCGCAGGGTCTCCGAGGAGACACGGATGGTGTGTCGCTCAGCCAGCGCCTCGGCCGCCAAGGTTGGTCCAAAGTCCGGGTAATCGCTGCGGACGAGCGACAGAATGTAGTCGCGCTTCAGATCGCTGATCCGGTTGTTGGATGGGCGGCCGCGCAGCTTGTGCCGCACGGCCATCGCGCCATTGTCTTGCACTTCGCGGACCAGGCGTTGCACTTGTCGCTGGCTCAGATTCAGAAGATCGGCCGCTGTCGTGGTACGTAGGCTGCCGTCCAGCACCTGCGCCAGAACCTCGATAAGTTGCAGCTGAGATATACGCAAAAGTTGGTGACGCCTGATCAAGCGGCATTTTGAAGTTGGCGGATGCCGTCCCTGAACTCAACCCCTGCGATGACCTCGGGGAGGCGGTTCTGGCCGTCGAGTTTGCGCCATTTTTTCTGTGCCGACATCATCAGCTTGAACGCCATGGCCAGACCGGTCTTGCGGCTCAGGCAGCCCTTGGTGCGTTTTGTGCGATGCCGAACGGTGGCGAAGGTGCTCTCGATCGGGTTTGACGTCCGGATGTGTTTCCAGTGCTCGGCCGGGAAATCGTAGAAAGTAAGCAGCGCGTCCCGGTCCTTGACCAGCTTGGCGACCGCCTTGTCCCATTTCACACCATAGGTTTCGATGAAGAAGTAGAAGGCGACGTTGGCCTCGGCTTCTGTTTCGGCCTGCCAGATGTCGTGCAGATGGCCCTTGGCCTTTGCCTGCATGGACTTCGGCAGCGCGTTGAGCACATTCATGGTCTTATGGACCCAACAGCGCTGTTCCCGTGTCGAGGCGAACACCTCGCGCAACGCGCTCCAGAACCCCAGGGCGCCGTCGCCGATGGCCAGTTTGGGGTCCTGTTTCAGGCCACGCCGTTTGAGATCGAGCAGCACCTCGCGCCAGCTTTGCGTGCTTTCACGAAAGCCGTCGGTCATCGCCACAAGCTCCTTGCGGCCGTATTCATCGGCACCCACGATCACCAGAACACATTGCTTTTCCTCAGCCATGCGCGGCTTGAAATACACGCCATCCGCCCAGATGTAGAGAAACCGCCGCGAGCCGAGGTCGCGTTTCTGCCAGGCCTCGTAGTCCTGCCACCAGTCAGCCTTCAGCCGCGTGACGGTCTTGGCAGACAGGCCCTTAGCGTTCGGCCCCAGCAGCGCTTCCAGCGCCTCGGTGAAATCGCCCGTGGACACGCCCTTGAGGTAAAGCCACGGCAGCAGCTCCTCGACCGATTTCGCCTTGCGCAGATACCGCGGCAGGATGCTGGGCGTGAAGGTGATCTTGTCTTCGCCAACGCCCCGATCCCGCACGCGCGGCACTTTCACGGGCACCGGGCCGATGCCGGTAATCACATCGCGCTCCGGCAGGTGTCCATGGCGAACCAGACGCGCCCGCCCGTCATCAAGCCTTTCCTTGGAAAAGGCGTCCATGAGCGTGGCTAGCTCGGCACGGATTGCCTGTTCGATCAGCTTACGTGCGCCATCGCGGATGACATCCGTGAACGCGTCGGCGCTAAATCCCGATGGATCGGGCAGATGGGTGATGGTAGTATCTGACATGTGGCATATCCCTTTCTCGACAGAGAATTGACGGCGCGTGAACACCGCCATGATATGCCGCCCCTCAGGGCATCACCAACTTTCGCGCGTTTCTCTTGCAGCTCGTGTTCGCTCATCAGAACAAGTCCCATGTCGAAAGCCCTCGTGCCATGCTGCTCAGCACAGCGTCAGCCTTCAGGGCAGAGGCGACAAATCAACTTTGCCAGTTCGCGACAATTCTACTTTGCTTCTACAGCTAAGACCGATATAACCGCAATTATGTCGCAAACGGGCCTCTTACCTTTTAAAGATGCATGCGTTCCCGCTTGGCCCGCCATTGCTGATCTAAGTTTGACCTGTGTCAGTCCAGCTCTATCAATGCCCGACTCTCGGACAGCCAACATGGCGACATAGCCGTTACACTCAACGAATGGCCTGCCGACGCCGGGCGCTATGGTTTGCCACTTCTGTTTCTGCACGGTGCGGTGCAAACCTTACATGGACGCCGATGGAGACCGAGGCCAGCTCGACGGCACTGACGCCGTGCCAGTAGCGTTGCGCCGCACGTGTTCGGAGCCGCTCGCGTTTGGCGGTTGATCTGATCCAAACCATCTTGGTTGAATAGCTGATTTAGCTTATCCACAATTTTTGTGAGTGTATTGGTGGATATATACGTTTTATTATTAAAAATTAATGGGCTAACAGCCTTTCTTCGATACCGCCGGTCGGAACTATAATAGTCATGCGATCGGGTGAAAGCGTTGCTATCGGAATGCGATCCGGATCATTCAGGCTACGCACTTAGTCTGACGGCATAATATCGCCGCTTCTGACGACGAGACGCGGCGTCTGTCTATGCAGAACATCAGCGCCTGTGCTAGCTTGTGTGTGTCCCATAAGATGGAAGGGCCCCGGCGGATCGGGGCCCTTTTGTCATTTGGACTTAAACTTAAACGAAAAACTTGGTCTGGTGTCTCCCGCAGATGCCAGCCTTCTTTACGGGAGAACGCAGATGATCGCAGCTAATCTGGCTTTTGCCCTCGCGATTGCCGTCGCCGTCAAAGTGCTGTTTTTATTCAGCGGGTTCGCATACTGGGAATGCTTGACGGCTTACGCCGTTTGTGGCGCCTTCTCGATGATGGCGTTTGTCTGGGCGTCGCTCACCGAGATCCCCGTACGCGCAGATCAAAGGTCATGACAAACGGGCTTTCTGCCTAGGATACACGTCCCGCCTACCGCTACCGTCGACATTCCGCAGCCAATCGTCGGTGTTCGGATAGCCGATGCGCGCCGTCGGTCAGCGAGAGAAGCCCAGGCCTCGGACATACCAAGGCCCCGGCATCATCGCGATACCGAGGCCCTTTTGCCCTGACGCGGGCTGCGCACTTGCTCGTGCGGTGATTGCCCCCGGCCTGTGAACCGTAGCAATCTGCGCCGCGCCCCTCAGATGGAAAGGGCCGCGCCGTGACGGGGTTTTTGGCTATGCCGGCCGGGCACTCACCGTCTAATCCCAGATGCTTCACGGGTGAAAGTCTCAAGCCCCGCAAGGCGCATCCTGGCCTTATCTCATCACCCCCCGGTCATCGCCTCGAACAGCCCGGCTGACAGGGGCGTGCTGGAGGCCATCGGCCCGGTAGGCGTTCCTGATGTCTGACGGGCCATCCGTCTTACTGCATCCTGCATCCATACTTTGTCCAAGGCCATGATAATTTGCGCATGGTTCGGAGGCACCCGGTGGCGCATCAGTTGGACACAAGGGGAACGCATACTCTGCTTGATCAACTGGCCGGTTAAATCCTGCCCATGCCTCCTGCGCCGCCCGTGGAACCGCCCGGGTGACCATCAGTTTCGTTCGTCAGTAGCGCACAACACGAAAGAGCCCTTAAATGGCACAGAAGCCGACTGCTGAGCTGGAACACGCCACCATCGCTCCTACCGACGACGCCTCCAGCAATCCCAAGATCGGCGCTGCGGGGCTAGCAAAGCGCGGCGCATCCTTGGCAAGCGACGCTGCAGAAGCCACACGCGCGTATGTTGCTCCCCTCCAGGAGGCAGGGCAGGAGTATGCCGGGCGGCTGGTCGATGCCGGGCACCAGAAAGTGCAGGAAGCGGCCTTCTATGCCGAGCTGGGCTATGAAGAAACCCGGGATCTGGTTCGCGGCTATCCGATCCAGGCGTTGGGTATCGCCGCCGGCGTTGGCGTCCTTATTGGTTTGCTAATGGGGCGGCGCTGAAAAGCAGCACCGGTGCGTGCGGCCGTGAGGGTCGCCCGCACCCTCTTGCGGCGTCGGGAGGCGGGTTGAACATGAAGAGCAGCACAAAAGCGTCCCCTCCCGCCTTCCACCACCCCATCACGATCTCCCCGCGGGAGATCGACGGCATGGGGCATGTCAACAACACCGTCTATCTTCAATGGGTGCAGGAGGCGGTCGTCCGGTATTGGCAGCACAGGTCTCCTTCCGAAGCGCAGGCCGAGCTTCTTTGGGTGGCTCTCAAGCACGAGATCACCTACCGCCTGCCGCTCTTTCTTGAAGACAAGGTGGAGGCGTGGGTCACGGCCACTGGAACGCGCGGATCGCGGGCCTCCTTCGAAACCCTGTTCAAGCGCGGAGATGATCTGGTGGCGGAGGTGCGCAGCTCGTGGTGCTGCGTCGATAGCACCACACGGCGACCGCGCCGGATCGCGTCCGAGATCGCCCGCGCCTTCCTTCCGGAAGATGGAGAAGGCCCGGCAAGGTAACGGCACAGGCACTCCTTGACCGCACATGAGGACCCGCGCCTGTCTTACCCGAAGATGGACCGGCCGGTGAAATGGAACAGGTTTTGAGCCGCCACCGTCCCGGCCAGAGAATTGCCGCTGTCGTTCAGCCCTGGTGTCCAGATGGCGATGGCTGACTGCCCCCGGGACGATTTTATTGAGCCCGCCCCACTCTCAATTTGCCGGGGATCCGCACCCGAAACGCAAAGATGCGGTCATCAACGGTGGCGGGGATAGAGAAACACCCTTCAATGTCAAAACCTACTATAAGCGATGTTATGCATCTATCGTACTGGAATTGAGCCAACGACTGGTTCACAGGCTGCTGAATAATTTTCAAAGCGAAAGACCTTATGAGGTGGTCTGGCCAAGGCCACCTTGCTTGAAGTGGCGCTGGCGGAAATTTGCCTTGGCGAGAGATTGAAAACGTCCGCCAACTGCTGTATATGTTCTTACATATACACTTATCAGGGAGGCAATCATGTCGCAACTGCAGCCGTTATCAGAGCCCCGCGAGGTGAAGCTCTTTCGCAACAACAAAAGCCAGGCTGTCCGCATCCCAGCTGACTTCGAAATGCCCGGGGATCGGGTAAATATTTACCGGGACGGTGATCGGCTGATTATTGCCCCGGTTCGCCGGAAAAACATTCTGGAGGTGTTGGCCCGGCTGGACCCGCTCGGGCCAGAGGATCAGTTTCCTGATGTGGACGGAACGCTGCTTCCAGCAAGGAACATTGATCTGTGATCCTCTACATGCTGGACACGAACGTAATCTCTGATCTGCTGCGCAATCCCGGTGGTCCTGCGGCAAAGCGGATCGCCGAGGTCGGGCCTGATGCGATCTGCGTCAGCATCATCACTGCCGCCGAGCTTCGATACGGTTGCGCGAAGAAGGGATCGGCTAAGCTTCTTGCGCATGTCGAGGCGATCCTAGAAAGTGTGCAGATCCTGGCGTTCGATGTTCCTGCCGACACCGAATATGGGGGCATTCGCGCCGAGCTCGAGGCTGCGGGTAGGCCCATCGGTCCAAACGATCTGCTGATCGCGGCGCATGCCTGTGCGACCGGGGCAATCCTCGTCACGGGCAATACGGGAGAGTTTACGCGCGTGCGCGGCTTGCGGGTTGAAAACTGGATCGCTGACATCGCGCCTCAAGAAACCGATGACTGACAGCTGCCCAGGGGTAGTCACTCAAAATTCAGGCATAGCCCGGGTTGCCCTCGTTCTCAGACGAAGACCGACTTTCGTTCGAGCGGTTACGCTGCGCCTCAGTCGTGACGCCCCGGCAAGAAATCTACATGATGCGCTTCCTGCCTTTTCTATCTCTTGATATTGTACTTCTGAGATGATCCGGAGGCTGGTGTCGATGTGTGACGAAATGGGCCAACTCGAAGTCTTTCCTGATCGCGCTTACCTGCGTCGGAAAGACCCCTCACGCAATATGCATCGTTTTTATCTTATGGCTGTGCAGCGTGATCTTTTTGGGCGCGCCAGCCTCATCCGGGAGTGGGGTCGAATTGGCAGCCCCGGAAAGCTGCGTGTCGAACACCATCCGGACGAAGGGCGCGCAGTGGATGCCCTATCGGCTTTGATGGCCGCGAAACGCAAGCGGGGCTACGCTGCGTCATGAGCGGCTGGCACAAACAGGCGGAGCTCAAGCGCCTTGATGACGCGCTTCTCAAAGCGGCGGAGACCAATGACGACATCATGTTTCTGTCGGAACTTGATGGCTTTTTCGCGGGTCTCTTGGTCTGCCCAGACATGATCCCGCCAAGCCGCTGGCTCAAGGAAGTCTGGGGCGGGACGGTTGAGCCGACTTTCGACAGCCTGGCAGACATGCAGGCGCTTCTCGACCTCATGATGGGGCACTACAACCGCGTGGCCCGGATGCTGACCGCGCCCGCCTCCTATGGCCCGGTTATGGATGAAGACCGGCACAGCGGTCAGGTCATCGTTGCCAATTGGGTAGAGGGGTTTGTCCGTGCGGTGCGGCTTCAGCCGTCCAGTTGGCGGCGCCTGAGTGAGAGCGACGATAGGAGGCGATTGCAGCCTTTTCACTCATGCTCGAAATACCCTTGGCGGGGACGGGAAAGGGCAATCTTGATGATGTAATGGCGGCAAAGCTGATCGAGGATGCCCCTGAGATCATCCCGGGCCTTGTGCTCGAGATGAACCGCTTCACCAAATCGCTCCCTTTTAAGGCCCCGGGAGGGGTGCTTCCATTTCCGGCGAATATTTCCGGCGAGCCTGTCAGAAGCCAAACAGCAGGGCGCAATGACCCTTGTCCCTGCGGATCAGGGCGGAAGTACAAGAAATGCTGCGGAGCAAACTGACTTTTTGCCCTTTGCCGGCGCTCTGCCTTTGCTATGAATGTCACACGCGCCTGTAGCTCAGCGGTTAGAGCAGGCCGCTCATAACGGCTTGGTCGGGGGTTCGAATCCCTCCGGGCGCACCACAGGAGCCCGCGTGGTGGAGCTGTAGACATATCGGACTTAAAATCCGTGGCCTTCGGGCGTCCGGGTTCAAGTGCTGGCGCGGGCACCACCTCCCTAAAACCTCTTCGCGACAGCTGACTTTCCGTCAAGCCAAGTCCGTCCGCGCAAAGTCATCCCCCTTATAGAGCAGGGGAACATGATGCGACTTCGCGCAGGCGTAGGACAGCGCGTCGCACATGTTCAACTGCGCCGGATGCCCGACGAGGTTGCCGTAGGTGGCAAGCGCCTCGACTGCCGCGCGGCCCATGCTGGAGGAGATCATCATTTCCTGCGCCTGGATTGCGTCGAGCAGGTCGTCGACCAGATTACTCGCGATCTGAACGTCTTCAGCCGTCGCCGGGCCTGCGCTGCGCGCATCCCTGAGCGTTCTGGCAATGGCCAGCGTGGCCTCCAGGCGCACGATGGGCGAGACCCGCAGCTTGCCCCGCGCCGCCTCCATCGCCTCCACCAAGGCAGGCGCGTCAGGTTCATTCTTCAGCACCGCAACCAGCGCGCTTGCGTCGATGAACATCAGTCTTCCCCCCACATGCCGTCCATGAATGCCTTGTCATCACGGCCATCAGCCAAAATGCCAGATGCCGCTGCGCGCCTTTGGATCGCGGCGACGCGGTCAGCGAGGCTTTCCTTTGCAGCGAGGGCGGCAATTTGCGCCGCAAGTGCCTGACGCACTGCTTCGCTCTTGTTCTTGACCCCGGTCAGCGCGCAATATTTGGCGACGAGTTCATCAATTTCGTTGCCCTTGATAAGCATGGTCATGGGTCTATCCTTTGAGGGTATATCTATATATACCGCTCAAGAATAAACCGAGGCAAGCGTTGGCCCGACATGTCATCAGACCCAATTGAACAAAGGTGTTCGATATGAAGATGCAGTGCTCTCGATGCGGTATGGGTTCTCATTGTGCAACGGTCTGCCATGCATGTCTGGGTCCGTTGGAGACCATCCCGGAAAGCTCGGACAAGGAGCGAAACAGGGGCGGAGGCTTCTGGAAAGTGTTTTTCATGATCGCTGGTCTGGGCCTTCTGATGCAAGTGTCTGCACTGTTTTTGTAGATGACCCGGGCGTCCCCTTCCGGGCCGCGCCCCCGGTTCCGGCCGGCTGTGCCGGCCTCCACCCGAGCGGGTCAGGGCGATGCGCCCGGCTGCGCTGCACGGTTGAATGTCTTGTCCCAAGCCATCCCCCCGCACACCGTTCCTGGGCGCCCTGCCCTGCCCATCTCGTCCCTGACGGGCGGGACCGCTGACGCGAGGCGGGCACCCGGTTGTCCAGTCGCGCGCTGGAACGACCTTGGGAGTGAAGGCGCGGGACCGAAGCAGGCTGTAAGCGAGACCACAGGGATCGAGCGTCGGCCTTTGGGCAACCGGGTGCCATGTGACAGCCGATGTCGCAGAACAACGCCCCTTCTCTTAAGAATACTGAGATCCCCGCACAGGCGCGGGGATCGCTATGCAGGGGGGATTTGGACAAGCCAAACGCCCCCTGCCATTGTCCGGGCCGCGCCGAGGCGCGTCCGTCAGGGGCCGCAAGCCACCCCGCCTGCCCTCGCCGAGAGGCAAGGTTTCAGGAGAGGGGCGCGCTTCGCGCTTCCTCGCCTGAAACCCCGCCCATGTTCTGTGACCTATAGTTTTGCCTGTGTAATCAGATTTTTCTGCCTCATAGCGAAAGATACCTAGCTCTCCCATGCGTTCTATATCTTCATGGCAAGGTGAAAAACGTGAACGCTCACCCGTCGCTCCGACCTCAACGCGAAGTACTGAGACTGTGTAAAAGCCAGACACCGTGATAGACCTTTGCATGGTGGCAGGAGATCGGCATGGCGGGTTTCATTCGGTCTACCCAACATGATCTATGCATTCTGTGGCGAAGCCAACCAATGCATGCAGATTAGGAGGTCTTAGATCTGCGTATCCCATTAAATTTAGCTCAACTACGGGCCGTTGAAGCGGCAATCCGTCATAACAGCTTCGAGCGCGCGGCAGATGAGCTGCATGTGACACCAAGTGCTGTCAGTCAGCAGATTTCCAAGTTCGAACGCGCGGTCGATACCCGCCTCTTTGACCGACATGCACGCGGACTTACCGTGACATCAGATGCGCGAGATCTGGGGCAGCGGCTGGCTTTAGCCTTTGACATCGTTGAAAAGGCAATGGAAAATTTGATTGAAGAACGGGCAAGCGGCCCGGTCCGTCTGCGCATCTATCAAACTTGGGCCACCCGTTGGTTGATCCCGCGCCTGACTCATCTTCATGAGAAGCGCCCCGACGTGCGCGTGCAGTTCGAGACAGGGATGCAGCAGGCCGAGTTCAACCGGTCAGGGCTAGATTTCGCGGTGCAATTCATCCCCAGGCCGCAGCCAGATTTATTAGTCGTACCACTGTTTCCTCAAGTTTTGGTGCCCGTTTGTGCACCCGCTATTGCGGCTGGCATCCAGGCTCCTGAAATGTTGTCCAAGCATCCCCTGATTTCTTCGGCCAACCGGATGGAAGATTGGCAGATTTGGTTCGGTGCGATGAAACTCGCCGACACAGCCCCTAAGGCGCAACTTGTGTTCAGCAACTCGACACTGGCGTATCAGGCAGCGCTGGCGGGAAGCGGGATTGTGATTGCGCAGGCGCACCTGATTGAGCAGGAGATCGCTGCGGGGATGCTGGTCGCACCTTTTCCAATCGGCGTCCACAGCGGGCAGGTCATTGGCCTTGTGGAACCGGCAGGGCGACGGCTTCGTGCGGCCGCCCGGGCGTTTAAGGACTGGATCCTGGCCGAGGCACCGTCCCCTGATCACGTTCCAGATTTCCTGACAGAGATCCGCCGCGCATGTCCAGCGACCAGTCAAACTGAATGACGGCTTAGAAATGCGGCAATGGCATCGCTGGCTGGTGGCTCTTGAAATTCTGGCGCGCCGTGCCCGATCCCTTTGAGCTGAATCAAGTCGCTTTCAATGCCAGCAAGCCGCAGATGGGCATCAAGGATCACGCTCTGGCTGAACGGGATGACCCGATCCGCGTCGCCATGAAGCAGCAGGAACGGCGGGGCGTCGGGCGACACATAGGTGACGGGGCTGGCACGGCGGGCCAGATCTGGATGCTTGCGCACTTCGCCTCCGAGAAGCTGGTTTGCCGGCGCATCGGGCGCGTCATGGTCCAACCCCCCAAGCATTGGCCCCGCCATGGCGATCAGATCGCTTGGCGCATAAATGCTGACAACGCCGCGCACCGGCACTGTTGGGCCAAATTCCGGCTCATGAACAGCGAGCGCTGCAAGGTTTGCAAGATGCCCACCTGCTGATGCACCACTAAAAAAGACGCGTGTCGGGTCGATTCCGTGGCCAAGTGCGTGCGCAACCAGATGCGCCGCAGCTTGGCGGTAGTCTTGCACCTGTGCCGGAAAGGGGAAGTCCGTAGCCAAGCGGTAGCCGATGCTTGCCAGAGCAAATCCGTGGTTTAGAACGTGCATCATCCGCACCGCCCGCCTGTCGCGCCGCACCCAAGCGCCGCCATGGGCAAACACCACAACGGGAACCGGCTTTTCGCAGTCTTTCGGAAGATACAGGTCATAAGCCTGTCGTGGATGCGGACCAAAGGCAATATCGCGTAGGACCGTTGTCCCCTCAGGTGGGACAGGATCCGGAATTGGGGTGCCTCGGTGCACAAATACGGGGGTTTCAGAAGCGCTGGTCATGATGTCTCCGGGGAAATGCGGGCGGGCCCCATGGCCCGCCCTGATATGTCAGCGCAGCGCCACACCGAGTTTTGTCTGATACCAGTCGGCCAGCCAAGCGAAGGCTTCTTCATCCAGCGTGGTGGCGCTGGAATACTGTGCCAACGCAGCTTCACCCGTGGACTGGGGGTAGTCGCCGATTTCGGCCTTGGCGTGGGTGATGAAGTCGGGATCCGCAAAGATCTTTTCGAGTGCCGCGACGTAGGCGCTTGCGACTTCGGCGGGTGTATCCTGGGGTAGCACCAGTGCCTTGCCCGTGCTGATCGAGGCATTGAACAAGGCGACCCAGGCCGTGCGTGCGGGTCCATCCAGCGGTTTGCCATGAGTCTGTTCGTATAGCTCGAAGAACGTCGGAACTTCGGGAAATGCCGGGTCGCGGCCGATCTCTCCGGTCGCGTCGGCGAAGCCGAAGCTCATCAACGGGATCGCCTCGCCAGCCTCGATCAACGGTAGGACATTGCTGCTGTAAGCGGCCGCAGATTGGTGATCGACGTTGAACTCTCCGCGCTCGAAAGCAATGCGGGCGGCGCCGCGCTGCGTCCCGAACACCGGGTTCACGTCCAGCCCCAACAGATCCAGCGCAAGGATTGTCAGCACATCAGCAGATGTTGGGGAGGCTGCGCCGTAGACCAGTGGCACGGAAATGCCTTCAATTCCGTTGCCCGTCATCGCACCGGTCTCATCCGCCACATAGATCACGGCACCTAGCGGCGACAGGTAAACCGGCGTGAACTTGTCGACCTCAAAGCGCACTTGGCGATCCCGCAGCAGGGTGGCCATGAAGACCGACGAAGACATCGCCAACAACTCGCTGCCATCGTTCTGGGCCGAACGGAAGAACGTGTTGGTGCCGGGCAGGCCGCCACCACCGGGTTGGTTCTGCACGACCATTGCCGGGTTGCCGGGCAGGGTTTTCTGCAGATAGGGCGTGATCATGCGCACCAGCGTATCGCTGCCGCCACCTTCGGCGAAGGGCACGGTAATCGTGACCTGCGACGGGGAGAATGCCTCCTGTGCCGTGCCCGTCAGCGGCTGGCTGATCAGCAGCGCCCCGAAGGCCAGTGCCCTGCCCAAATGTCTTGCGTGTAGTGTCATAGTCTCGTCCTCCTCAACGAGTTGCAAATTCAGTCAGAATTCCGGCCGGCATGTTAAGCCCGGCAACTTGGGAAAGGCCCCAGAACACCGCAGCGGTAATCAGCGCGGCGGCGATGGCAGTCACGGGCCGCGTCTTGGCCTCCACTGCAAGGAAAGCTGCCAGCGCCATGGGGCCGCCGATAAAAAAGCCCATGCCCCAGATCATCGCCAAACCCCCGAGAATCCACAGCATCGGGCGCAACGGACCGGATGATTTTCCGTCTTGGTCTGTCTCTTGGTCGGTCAGGACATTTGGCTTCCGGCGTACCAGCCCTGCGATCACCGTCAGCGCGCAGAGACTGCCAATGGCGGCCACGGCCATCGGGAACATGCGCCCCAGTGGCGTGAAAGATGTCAGCATGACTGCTGCGCCACCAAAGACCACCAACATGAAAGCCGGGACGCCGAACTGTGCCGTTGACAGCGGAGCGATGTCCGATCCCGACGACTCGGTATCCAGTTTGTGTGTGGTCAAAAGCGAACGGGTCAGCGTGGCCAGAATGATAGCGCCCACGATCAGAACGATCGGACGGGTGAAGAACGTCTCGAACGTGTAGATCTGCGCACTTTGATACAGCAGCACTTCAAGATTGTCCTGCAGCACAAAGCCGATCAGGAAAGCTGGACGCGCATAGCCGAAGCGTCGCAGGAACAGCCCAAGCACCCCAAAGCCGCCTAGTACGACCAGATCCAGCGGCGCGCGGCCCGATTGCAGCACGGCAAAGCAAACCACCAGCAGCAGGATCGGGGCCAGCCAGACAAACGGAACACGGGTCAGCTTTGCAAAAGTGCCCGACATGAAATAGCAGGCGACCGCGCCGATCACATTTGCCAGCGCCAATGACCAGACAATGCTGAAGGTCAGCGACAGATTGCCCTGGACCATTGCGGGGCCGGGCTGGATCCCGACAAGGATCAACCCGGACAGGAACAGTGCGGTCGAACCGGACCCAGGGACTGCGAACAGTAGAGTCGGCAGAAGCGCGCCACCAAGAACAGCGTTATTTGACCCCTCGACCGCGATGACGCCACGGATGTCACCCTTGCCGAACTGACTCTTATCTTTAGCCGAACGCACGGCGTGACCATAGGCCAGCCAGTCAACAACCGACCCACCGATACCAGGCAAGGCGCCGATCAAGCAGCCAAGGCCAGACGTGCGCAGCACAAGCCCCTTGTTGTTCAGAACGTCGCGGATACCTTGCCGACCACCGCCTTTCAGAAGGGGTTGCTCCGAGATGGTCTTGCCACTGCGCAGAAGGTCCACGATCTCGGGGATGACGAAGACACCAAGAACGCAAGCAATGAGCGAAAAGCCGTCGCCAAAATGATAAACTCCGAAGTCCAGCCTATACTCACCCGTTGCCGGGGCTGCGCCTACAGCACCGACCAGCAGGCCCAGACAGCAGGCGGCCATGCCTTTGCCAAGGCTTGCCCCGGACAGGGCCGCAACGCTGGCAAGCCCGAAGAGGACCAGCATCAGCATCTCGGGCATCCCGAAATAAAGAATGATCTGACGCGCCACCAGCAGCGTTGCGGTCAAAACAGCGGCACCGAACAGCCCGCCTAGCATGGATGCGAAATAGGCAGCTGAAAGAGCACGCCCCGCCTCGCCTCGCTTTGCTAACGGAAAACCATCCAGAATGGTGGCCTGCGACGACGCGGAACCGGGCACGCCCAGCACGATTGAGGTTACGGTATCTCCGGTCGCAACCGTCGCCAGCATCCCGATCATCAAGGCCAGTGCCGAAGCCTGGTCCAGCCCGAAGATAAATGGCAGCAGCAGCGACATCCCCGCCGTGGCACCAAGCGCGGGCAGGACGCCGACGACTAGCCCTAGCGCACATCCCGCTAGCAGAAATAGTGGTGTCCAGCCAAAAAACAGCAGGCCAAGCCCGCCTAGCATACTATCGATCATAGCCCCCCCTTTGCACGCGGACGTGCAACTCCACTTCTTATGTTGCGGGCATCACCAATTGCCGCAACACGGAAGTTCTTGTCTGGGGGTTAGCAAAACTAATGTGTGAGGCGCTCTTTTCGCTGAGGTTGGCTATGAGACAAGTTCAGCACTTCTACGACTAGCAGGTAAGATTTCTGCGTATTCATGCGGCTCTGCAGTAAAGAAGTAATTGTGAAAAAGTATGGTGATCGCGGGCACCGCGATCGCTGATCCAGCGGACAGCCGCGCCTCCGCTCCGCTCTGGCCAGCTGACGACCTTTCATTTCACGGTTAAACATCTCTCCGAACCATCCCCCCGCGCACCGGTCCTAGGCGCCCTGCCCTGCCCATCTCGTCCCTGACGGGCGGGACCGCTGACGCGAGGTGGGCACCTGGTTGTCCAGTCGCGCGCTGAAACGACCTTGGGAGTGAAGGCGCGGGACCGGAGCAGGCTGTAAGCGAGACCACGGGGATCGAGCGTCAGCCTGTGGGCAACCGGGTGCCATGTGACAGCCGATGTAGCAGAACAACTTCCTTCTCTTAAAGAAGACTGATACCAACGGCCCTAAGCACTGACCCCTTTTGCGTATTCACGCGTGGCAATCGATCGGACGCGCTCGGGGTCGTTTGCGAAGGCGTTCCATGCGCTGCAGCATCGGTCGACAATGTCTGCGTAGGTGTCAAAGACGGTGATGGCGAGGCAGTTTGCGCGCAGATAGGCCCAGATGTTCTCAACCGGATTCAGCTCTGGCGCATAGGGCGGAAGCGTCACGATGGTGATGTTGTCGGGGATGCGTAGAGCACTGGAGTTATGCCAGCCGGCGCCGTCCATGACGAGCACGGCATGGGCGCCCGACGCGACGGTTTTTGCGATTTCAGCGAGATGAGCGTTCATGGCCGAGGTATCGGCACGTGGCATGACAAGTGCCGCGGTCGTGGCGCGCGATGGACAGACGGCGCCGAAGATATAGGCCCATTTGTAGCGGGTGTCGCGCGGCGCACGAGGTCGGGTTCCGCACTCGGCCCAGGTCCGGGTGAGCGTCCCCTGCTGGCCCACTCTGGCTTCATCCTGAAACCACACCTCCAATGGCTTCCCGTGCGCCGTCTCCGGTAGGGCGGCCTTTACCGTCGCGGCAAAGTTTTTTTAAATGCCTCCTGTGCCAACGGGTCGGATTTGGGGTGCTGTGGGCGCACCGACAGGCGGCGAAAGCCAAGGGCTGCCAGCTGCTTGCCGACCGTCCGCTCGTGCATGACCACGCCGAAGCGATCTTCGATCTTGCGCTTGAGATCGACGCAGCGCCAGCGGACCACCCCATCGGCCTCAAGGTCAGGCCCTTCACGGACCATCCGGGCAAGTTCCGCTTTCTGCTCAGAGTTCAGGAGCGGCGTCGGGCCTGCCCAATACCGGTTCGACAGACCGGTGATCCCCTCGGCGTTGTAGCGATGAACCCAATCGCGCAGGGTCTGCCGGTCCATGCCGCAGGCCTCCGCCGCCGTCTTGCGATCCGCGCCCTCCAGAACAAGAGCGATCGCCAAAATCCGCCGCACCGCTTTTGCATCCTTTGTGCGCGCCGCCGCCGCCCGAAGCTCACTTGTCGACATATCCGTTCGAGTGATCTCAATCGCCATCAGAACCTCCATCTCTTGATGGCAATGATTCAGATTTTCAGGTCGAAGGGAATCCCGTGAGTCAGAGCTTAGGGCTGTTGGTATGAGATCCCCGCGCAAGCGCGGCGATCGCGACGCAGGGGGGATTTGGACAAGCCAAACGCCCCCTGCCATTGCCCGGGCCGCGCCGAGGCGCGTCTGTCAGGGGGCCGCAAGCCCCCCACCGCAACAGGAAAACACTGCACCTCCTGCGGGGCCGTGTCCTCGCGCTTTGCGCTGCGGTCCGCACCACCCCCTTGTTCGTTTGATTTTCCCATTGCGGCGGTCCCCCCCTGCCCTCGCCGGGAGGCAAGGTTTCAGGAGAGGGGCGCGCTTCGCGCTTCCTCGCCAGAAACCCCGCCCATTTTGGGCACCCGACCACGGCGCAGAGACCGGGCGGGACCGTCGCAAGAGAAGGAAAGCCACATGGCCAAAGCGTTCGATCTTTATCAGCACGTTACCGACAGCATCATCGCCAGCATCGAGTCCGGCACCCCGGCATGGCGCAAGCCCTGGACGGGCGACAAGGGCGGCGCACCCTTTCCCCTGCGCAGCAACGGCGAACCCTATTCCGGCATCAATGTCCTGATGTTGTGGCTGGCCGCCGACGCAAAAGGCTATCACGCCCCGTTCTGGTTCACCTATCGGCAAGCCAAAGAGGCGGGCGGGCAGGTTCGCAAGGGCGAGACATGCGCCACGGTCGTCAAATACGGCACCTTCGAGCGTGAGGACGAGGCCACCGGCGAGGATCGCCGCATCCCGTATCTGAAATCCTACAGCGTGTTTAACGCCGAGCAGATCGAGGGGCTGGCCCCGGAATATTATGGCACGCCTGCCGAGGCCGCGCGTGACCTTGGAACCGAAGCCGACCCGGCGCTTGACGCCTTTTTTGCTTCAACCGGTATAGAGATCCGCACCAGCGACGACCCGCGCGCGTTCTACAATCCGGCAGAGGACTTTGTTCACATGCCGCCCATTGCCACCTTCCACGACGCAGCCGGATTTTACGGGACCCTTGCTCATGAGCAGATTCACGCGACTGGTCATGTCAGCCGCCTAGATCGCTTCTCGCGCTTCACCGACCGCAAGGCGTATGCGTTCGAGGAACTGATTGCGGAAATCGGCAACTGCATGGTCTGCGCCCAGATTGGCCTGACCCCGGATTATGAACAGTCGGGCGCATACCTGAAAAGCTGGTTGCGTTTATGACGAGGTGAGCATAACCGCAATTATCCGCAGCAGTCTATAATGTGAAGGAACGTGGCCAGATCGGCCAGTGTTCGCGGTTTCCGGCCACATTCCTCCGCATTATTTTAGAGCGTATCGAGCCAGGCGAGAATGCTCGTATCGCGTTTCCACGAGGGCTGACCGCCGGGCGTTTCGGGAACGCCCACCTGTTCCAATGCCTTGCGCTTTGTTTCGAGGTTGGCTCGGGCATAGTGGTTCGTCGTGTCGAGGCTCACGTGCCCGAGCCAGCTACGGATAACCGTGACGTCGACGCCAGCCGATATGAGATGCACGGCGGTGGCATGCCTGAAGGCATGGGGTGTCACATGTTTGTCGCGTAGCGTTGGCGTGGTCCTAGCCGCGACCCTCACATAGGCGGCGAGCTTGAACCGGACCCCCGACGCGCTGAGCGGTTTTCCGTAGCGGTTGACGAACAGCCTCTGGTCTGGCGCACGCGGTTGCCGTTCGAGCAGCTTCTTTAACAACGTCACGGTTTCCGGCCAGAGCGGGCAGATACGTTCTTTTCGGCCCTTTCCGGTCAGGCGCACGCAGCTTGGGCTTTCGAAGCGGACCGCATCGGGGCACAGGTCGAGTGCTTCCTGTATTCGCGCGCCGCTGTTGTAGAGGAACGAGAGCAGGGCATGGTCGCGCATACCTTCGCGTGTCGAACGATCAGGCTGAGCCAGGATTGCAGCCACTTCCGCCGGATCCAGATAACAGGGTTCCGAGACTGGTCCGCGCTTTACCGGAATGTTGAGGATTTCGACGCATTGCGCGATTGATCCGGGATCTTTGGTCGCAACGAAGTTGAAGAAGCTGCGTATCGCTGCAAGCCGGCAGTTGCGCGTGCCGACCGTGCCGCCGCGTTCGCGCTCGGCGTGACCGAGGAACGAGATGACCTCTCCAGCGGTCAGATCGGCCAGCGCAATCATCGCCACCCTTTTGCCCGAGCGATGTGCAACGAACCGGAGGAAGAGCCGCCAGGCATCGCGATACGAACGCACCGTATGGATGGAGGCATTGCGCTGCTCGACCAGCCATTCGTAGAAGAACGCGCGCATCAGGTATGGGAACCGATTGTTCTTGGTCATGCCCGCACCTCCGGCCCGATCTCGAGGCATGGCGCGCCAACCACACGGAACCGCTCATTGGCGTGATGCAGCAGGTCCTGCGTGACGGTGATGTAGACCAGGGTCGAGTTGATGTCCCGATGGCCAAGATAGGTTGCGAGGAACGGCAGACGATCCTGCGGGTTGATGCCCGCTTTGTACCATTCGAGGATCCGGTTCACGACCATCGAGTGCCTCAAGTCGTGCAGGCGAGGACCCGTTCGCCCCTGAGGCGGTTTCAACCCGGCGCGACGTATGACGTCGACGAGTAACCAGGCAACCGCCCCCTTCGTATAGCGGTCACCACGCTGTTCGTGCCAGAACAGGCCAGAGTGCCGATCAGGAGATCCACCGGCGCGGCGTCGCGCTTCGGTATAGGCTCGAAGCTCGACCATCACGCTATTAGGAAGCGGTAGTATCCTGGTCTTGTAGAACTTGGTCTGGCGGATCGTGATCGTGCCGCCTTCGAAGTCAACGTCACCAAAATCGAGGTGGGCCAGTTCGCTTCGCCGCAGACCTGCGCAATAGGCGAGCAGCAGCATTGTGTAGATACTCAATGGCCGAAGCGGCGCCCGTGGTGAAGGGTATGAACGAGCGACGTCGAGCATGCACCCTACGTCGGTCGGAGTGTAAATATACGGTTGTGTTTCGGCGTGCAAAACTGACCCCCTTGGCGGGGTAATCGGCGTCCAATTTTGACCCCCCTCGGGTTTCATCTGACCATCCGTTGCGAGGCAGCGGATGGAGGGGGAGTTGAAGCGAGTGGATACGATAGCGCGGGTGCGTCGGGCGTTTCCTGTGCAGGGCTGGTCGATGAAGCGCATCGTCCGGGACCTGCATGTGTCGCGCAACACGGTGCGCAAGATCCTGCGGTCAGACGAGACGGACTTCACCTACGAGCGTGACCATCAGCCGATGCCGCGGGTTGGGCCCTGGCAGTCGGAGGTGGATCGGTTCCTGGTTGCCAATGAAGGCAAGGCGTCGCGAGAACGGCTGACCCTGATCCGGATCTACGAGGAGGTCCGGTCACTCGGCTACGAGGGCAGTTACGAGAGCTATGCGGGATTTTGGGTGACGCGGCCTGATCAAGCGGCGCGGCTTTCGTTGGCGTCCTGCTCGGCGACACCGTCAGTGAACTTGACGCCTTCGACGACGAGAGGCAACTGGTTTGCGCCCTTCAGTCGTCGCCATTTCTTCGCTGCGGCCTGAACCAGCTTGAACACCATCAGCTTCGCTGTCTTCTGAGACAACGCGCCTTTGGTTCGGACGGTGCGATGGCGGACGGTCGCGAAGACGCTCTCGATCGGGTTGGACGTGCGCAGGTGGTCCCAGTGAGCGGCCGGGAAGTCGTAGAAGGCCAGCAGTGCCTCTCGATCCTTGGTCAGGCAGGCGACGGCTTTCTCGTATTTCACGCCATACTTCTCGACGAAGGTATTGACGGCGGTCTCTGCCGCCGCGCGGGTCGCGGCTTGCCAGATCTCCCGCAGGTCAGTCTTCACCGCCGGGTGCATCGACTTCGGAAGCTTGTTCAGGACGTTGGACACCTTGTGGGTCCAACAGCGTTGGTGGCGCGTGTCGGGGAAGATCTCATCCAGCGCCTTCCAGAAGCCAAGGGCACCATCTCCGACCGCGAGGTCCGGTGGCGCCGAGAGGCCGCGGGCCCTGAGGTCGACCAGCAGTTCATGCCAGCTCTGCGCGCTCTCGCGGACCCCAACCTGGAACCCCAGCAGCTCCTTCTTCCCTTCCGGCGTCGCCCCGATGATCACCAGCATGCACTCGGCCTGCGGCTCCATCCGGGCCTGCAGATACACGCCGTCGGCCCAGACATAGACGTAGCGCCGGGCCGAGAGGTTTCGGCGTTGCCAGCGGTCATGTTCTGCTTGCCACTCGCCCGTGAGCCGCGAGATCGCTCCTGGCGACAGGTTGGGCGCATCCGGACCGACCAGCGCGCTCAGAGCCTCCTGGAAGTCTCCAGTCGAGACGCCGCGCAAGTAGAGGACCGGAAGCAGAGCATCAAGGCTAGGCGAACGGCGCGCCCACTTCGGAAGAATGCGCGAATTGAACCGGATCTTGTCCTCCGGCGGCGCATCAGCTGCCCGGTCGCGCACCTTCTGTCTCTGCACCGGGATAGGGCCGATCCCGGTCTGGATGTTCCGCTCAGGGCCGGTGCCGTGGTGGACAACGCGCTGCCTGCCATCGGGCAGGCGCTCCTCAGCAAACTGCGCGACAAAACTCGCGGCCTCAGCCCTGAGTGCCGCTGCCAGCATCTGCCGGGCGCCGTCGCGTGCAATCTCGGTGAGTGGATCAACGACAGATCCGGGCTGGTGAAGCGGGGTGATCGTGATATCATCTTCCAAGGCGTATCGCTCCTTCGGGAGGTTCTGGCAGGCTTTGACACCCACCACGATACGCCGCCTTCTCAGACCCCATCACCCAAAATCGGCCATAGCTCCAGTTACGATGCAATCCGGCGTTACGCCAAGACTTGGTCAAGGCGCGCCGATCAGCGGCGGCCGAAGCCTACGTGCCGCTCTACTATGCGCCCGGCGAGGCCTACCAATTCGACTGGAGCCATGAGGTCGTGCTGATCAGCGGCGTGACGACGACGGTCAAGGTCGCGCATGTCAGGCTCTGCCACAGCCGCATGATGTTCGCCCGGGCGTATATGCGCGAGAGCCAGGAGCCTCAGCCATCGGGCTCAAACCGATGGCGCCGCGGTGGCTTCGATGTTCGACGCGCATGACCGGGCCTTCGCCTTCTTCAAGGGCACTTGCACGCGCGGGATCTACGACAACATGAAGACGGCGGTCGAGGCGGTCTTTATCGGCAAGGAGCGGCTCTACAATCGGCGCTTTTTGCAGATGTGCAGCCACTATCTGGTTCAGCCGGTTGCCTGCACGCCTGCGTCGGGCTGGGAGAAAGGCCAGGTCGAGAACCAGGTTGGCCTTGTGCGCGAACGGTTCTTCACCCCAAGGCTTCGGGTCAGGAGCCTGGACGAGCTGAACGTCTGGCTGCTCGACAAATGCATCGCCTATGCGAAGGCGCACAAGCACCCTGAGCGCAGCGATCAGATGATCTGGCAGATGTTCGAGACAGAGCGCGCGACCCTCGTCCCCTATGTCGGCTCGTTTGACGGCTTCCATTCCGTTCCGGCCTCCGTCTCCAAGACCTGCCTCGTCCGGTTCGACAACAACAGGTATTCCGTGATCTCGACGGCTGTCGGACGGCCCGTCGAAGTCCACGCTTATGCCGAGAAGATCGTCATCCGGCAGGACGGGGTCATCGTGGCAGAACATTCCCGCTGCTTTGGCAGGAACGAGACGGTCTACGATCCCTGGCACTATGTGCCTGTTCTGGCACGCAAACCCGGCGCCTTACGGAATGGTGCCCCGTTCCAGAACTGGGTGCTGCCGACCGCGATAGCGACGGTGCGCCGCAAGCTCCAGAGCATGAATGACGGCGACCGACAGATGGTGGCAATCCTCGGCTGCGTCGCGACCGATGGCCTCCTTGCTGTGGAAGCCGCGTGCCAGGAGGCCCTCGCACAGGGCGTCTTTTCGGCGCCGGTCATCAGCCGACACACCGGTCAACGAGGGCCTGGTGCGCGATCTTGCGACTGGCACATTCGTGGCCGACCAGCGCAATGTCGTGCTGATCGGTGGCACTGGCACGGGAAAGTCACATCTCGCCATCGCGATCGCTCGCGCCTTGATACGGAACGGCACCCGAGGCCGCTTCTTCAACGTGGTCGATCTGGTGAACAGGCTCGATACCGAGAGCCGCAGCGGCAAACAGGGGCGCGCGGCCGAATACCTGACCCGTCTCGACTTCATCGTACTCGACGAACTGGGATATCTTCCATTCGCTCAGGCAGGCGGCCAGTTGCTGTTCCACCTGATCAGCAAGCTCTACGAGCGCACGTCCATCATCGTCACGACGAACCTTGCCTTCGGCGAATGGCCGGCCGTCTTCGGCGATGCCAAGATGACAACGGCCCTGCTCGACCGCCTCACGCATCACTGCGAGATCCTCGAAACCGGCAACGAGTCCTGGCGCTTCAAGAACCGCGCTTGATCAGGGTCTGTCCCGCCTCCGCAACATGATCAGCTGCGTCGGGACAGACCCTGATCACCACACAGCTAAGGGGTCAAAATTGGACGCCGAAAGGGGGTCAATATTGGGCGCCGATTGACACTCCTCTTCGGTTTGATGCAGGAAATGCCATCGTCAGCGTTGTCCCGATCATTTCTGATACCGGAAACGTCCCACAGAGACCTGGCACCGAGGCACTCCATGTTGCCGTACGCAATCTTGATGCTACCTTCGCACAGCAAATCGGGGGGCCTGTCGAACTCCAGAACCTGGCATTCACAACTGGATCTCCAGCAGCGGGGCTGGCGGGCATCCCCGTAACCGATTTATCTGGAGAGACAATCGCCTGGCTGGTCTGGAAGCCTGAACGGCCTGGAATGATCCTTCTGAACAAGATGTTGCCGGTGCTGCTGGCGAGCGGCTTGGCGGTTGCGCTCTTGCTCTGGTGGATCACCCGCCGACTTTTGCGGGTATCTGGTCAGTTGCAGGTAAGCGAGGCGCAGGCTCGATTTCTGGCCAATCACGATGCCCTGACTGGACTGCCCAACCGGACACTTTTCCAGGACAGGCTTGCGCAAGCGCTGCACGGCGCCGCGAGAAGCGGCCAGACGGTCGCGCTTCTAGCCATCGATCTCGACAGGTTCAAAAGTATCAATGACTCACTCGGCCACCCGGCCGGAGACGAGTTGATCCGCCAAGTGGGCAGCCGACTAACCGACTTGCTTCGTACAGGAGACACTGTCGCTCGGTTTGGCGGGGATGAGTTCATGATCCTTTTGCCAAACATGACCGACGATCATGCGCTTCGCCACATCTGTACAAAGATAGTGGAAGATCTATCCCGTCCCTATGAACTCTTGGGACGTTCCGGCTGCATCGGCGCCAGCGTCGGCGCGGTGAGGGCTGGGCCTGAGGACAACGATCGCGACGCGTTGATGCAGCGCGCCGATATAGCCCTCTACAGGGCGAAAGCTGAGGGTAAAGGCTGCTATAATCTGTTCGAGAACGATCTAATCAACCCTGCCCAACAGCAAAAAAGCATTGAAAGCGACCTGCGCACGGCCCTCCGGCTCAATACCGGACTGAAGCTGGTTTATCAGCCCTTCTATGATGAAAAAGGTGACGTGATCGGCGCTGAGGCATTGTGCCGTTGGGATCATCCCATTCATGGAGCACTCTCCCCTGAAATTTTTATCAAGATCGCCGAGGATCACGGACTTATCGACAAGCTCGGCCAATGGGTGCTCGACGAAGCCTGTCACTTTGCCGCTCGAGCCAACCTTGTAAAGGTTGCGGTCAACGTATCTCCACTGCAGCTGAAAGACCCGGACTTCTTCGCAAAAGTTCATCGTGCACTCGAGTCTTCTGGATTAGCACCCACCTCTTTAGAACTTGAACTCACAGAAAAAATTGTCCTGGAGCAAAGCAGCGCAATCAAGAATACGCTTGTCCGGCTTCGTTCAATCGGCATCAGAATTGCCCTCGACGATTTTGCGACCGGCAATTCGTCTCTTCAATATCTGCGTGACCACCGGGTAGACTGCGTGAAAATCGACCGAACTTTTGTGGCGCGACTTGGTCAAGACCACGAAAACGACCACTTGGTCCGGGCAATTTTTGGAATGGCGCGTGCCATGGGAATATCTGTTACGGTCGAAGGCGTGGAGACGGAAATGCAGCGGAACTTGCTTGCCTCAATGGGATGCAAGACGTTCCAAGGGTTCCTGCTAAGTGGCCCGATGGAAGCCACAGGATTTGCCGCAGTTCTGGAGAAACAAGCAGCGCCCCCGTTTGAATCTCGGGCTTTGATTACCGTCGATTTGGGCGGTACCGTGTGAATCGGCGTGTGGAACGAGCTGATTTAGAAGCCAGGGCGCGCCAAAGCTCTTTCGCGCTAACGAATGGCATCGCTCGTGCCAATGCACCAAGACCGAGATCGTTATAAAGCATAAGCGCCCTTATTGAATAAACTATTATGCCGCAGAAAGCGACGGCCCGCTATTTCAAGAATTATCACCCATGACCCCGGTAAACACTGATGCAATCGAGGGGTGTTCGCCGTCTCACTTGCGATAGGAGTCATTCTACGTCGCGGGATTGTTTTACTTTGAATGAATTCCTTTATACCTTGCCGGATGGCGGCTCACATAGCAGCGACCAAGCCCAGCATTTGCACAGCCTTGTTCCGACCGGTCTGTTTAGCCTGATAAAGCGCGAGATCTGCCCTTTTTATCCAATCCTCAGCGACTTCACCACTCTCTCGTTCTGCCACACCCAGGCTGATGGTAATCGGGCGGTGGTCAAGGGCAGCAAGAGGCTCCTCCATGACAGTTGTGCGCAAGCGATCGGCCATGATCATCGCCGTATCTCCAGTTGCTTGCGGCAGCAGAATGCCGAACTCTTCGCCTCCCAATCGGCCAATGCAATCACCGCGGCGGATGCACTTCGTCAGGCAAGCAACGACCTCCTTGAGCGCCAGATCCCCTGCGGGGTGCCCAAATGTGTCGTTGATTGACTTGAAGTGATCGATATCAAGAAGGATCAAGCTCGCCGGAAGATTGGCGGAGAAGATGTCGTCCATTTGGTTCTCAAAATTCCGCCGGGTCATTGCTCCTGTCAAGCTGTCTCGATTGGCTGCCAGCCGCAACTCAATCTGAGAAACCACCACCTTCGCAAAATTCATCAGGATTTCTTTGTCGCCGTCGGTGAATAGCCGAGGCTCAGTTCCAAAAACGCAGAGTGCGCCAATATTGTAGCCGTCCGGTGTCATGAGGGGAGCACCAAGGTAACTGCGGATATGGGCCTCCCCGGTTACAAACGGGTTGTGCATGAAGCGAGGATCAGTGCTGGTCGACTCGACCGAGAGCGGTCGTGAACTCCGTATCGTATATGTACAAAAGGAGTCTTCTCGCGCGCATTGTTGAGGCTCTATGCCAGCTGCCGCCTTGATCCATTGACGGTCAACGTCAATCAGCGAAACCGCCGCATACTGAATAGAAAAGATAGATTTGACCAAAGCTACGATATCATTGAACTCTTTTTCTGGCGCCGAGTCGAGGATGCCATACCGGTGCAAAGCGGCCAAGCGCCCCGGCTCATCATCGGCTTTGAAGCGAAAGGTATCCGTCACAGCCGTGCCTCAATAAGAGCGAGCAAGTCATCCTCGTACGACTTCAGAAGAGATGCGACGAGATTTCGAATGGTGTGGCTATCCTTCCCGGCTGTTTCAAGCGACATGGCCAACTGGACCAGGTTGGTACGATGACGATCAAACGCAGGCCTTAGATCCTCCGGGACGGCTTTCCCTGTAAAAGTTCTTCGGGCGACCTCTTCGTTGACGACCTGTTGAGCGTTCTGCATGACATGCCCTCATGGATGATGATCCTCAACCTATGCGCGACTGTGAAGAATGCAAGCAAGCATATCCGGCCGATGTGAAATAATGCATATCTGCCAAGTATGGGCTCCCCTGCGCTACGGCAGCCTGCGTCAAGCTGGTGTGAAATCTTTGGATAGCTGTTTGGGCATCGGTTCGGCGGCCTGTATGCTTCAACATCAATGCCTTCTTAAGACCCACACCGCGATTTTTCTGTAGATGCAGTTCCTTTACTCAACTTATAAGTGTAATGGTCCCTGTCCTGCCAACTTCCTTGACTGGAGCAGCTACAAATGAAAAACGCCAAGGAAACAGCGGGCATGATGGTAGCTGACAGGACGATCCCAGGCAGCACGCCAGCTCCCGTACTCGAGACGTGTGCTATGCGTGACCCTGGTGCAGGCGAAGCTCTGTTATCAACTGTGCCGGTAGAGGTGTTGGGAAGTCTGCTGGATGGCCTCCCGTACCCAGTCCAGGTCAAGGACCTCCATCACCGCCTTCTGTGGGTAAACGAGGCGATGTGCACGCTCCTGGGGCAGAGCCGCGAACAGATGCTGGCGCGTTCTGATTGCAATTTCTGCCGCGAGGAGCAGGCGTGCTCCTGTCGCATCAGTGACGACGAGGTGTTCGCGACCGGCCAGGAAGTCGAGTACGAAAAAGAACTCATAACCCCTGCTGGCTCCGTCCGCCTTATCAGATTTCGGAAACGCCTTGTCAGCGCGCCGGGACCAATGGGCGTCGCACCCTTCCTTCTTACTTCGCTCCAGGACGGCACCGATAGCCGCCGGGCCGAGATGGCGCTGCAGGAGAGCGAGGCAAGTTTCCGAAGGCTGGCCGACGACGCACCGGTCATAATTTGGATGAGTGATGCGAGCGGCGCAGTCGTGTTCGTCAACAGGCTTTGGTGCGATACGACCGGGCAGAACCAAGAGGAAGCTCGCGGCCAGGGGTGGCTGGAGGTCATTCATCCTGATGATCAGGAGAAAGTGGGACACATTTTCGCCAACGCCAGCGCGCGCCATGAACCGTATCAGGCCGAGTACCGCCTCCAGTTGGCCGACGGATCTTGGGCCTGGGTGCTCGACATTGGCCAGCCGCGCTTTGCAGATGACGGAACTTTCCAAGGCTATGTCGGGTGCGGCCTGGACATTACGGAACGACGAAAAGTCGAGGCTGCCCTGCGCGAAAGCGAGGAACATTACCGGTACTCGGTCGAGTTGAATCCTCAGATCCCTTGGACCTCGGATCCGGAAGGCGGCATTATCGATCTGCCCAACCGGTGGTGCGACATGACGGGGATGTCGCGCGAAGAAACGCTTGGTCAAGGCTGGACCATGGCCCTGCATCCTGAGGATGGGCGTACTGTACTTGAGCACTTTGGGGCGGGGCTGACACATGGAGTGCCTGTTGACGCCGAGGGGCGTCTGCGCGGGGCTGACGGCACCTACCGGTGGTTCAGGATCAGAGGCGCCCCCCGGCGCGATACCTCCGGTCATATTCTGCGCTGGTATGGGTCGTCCGAGGACATTCACGACCACAAGCAGGCTATGCTCACCTTGCAGGAGCGCGAGCGGCAGCTCCAGACCGTGTTCAACCAGGCCGTGGTCGGCATCGTGCACCATGACCGGAGCAACCGGGTTCTCATGATCAACCAGCGCTTCCGAGAGATCCTTGGCCGAACGCGTGAGGAACTCGATGGGATCTCCCTCCTGCAGTTCACACATCTCGAGGATGCCGAGCGACAGGCGTTATTGCTGCAAGAGCACAGACATACAGGTGAGCCTCTCCAACTGGAGAAGCGGTATGTCCGCCCGGACGGCTCGGTCGTCTGGTGCAACGTCAACATTTCCTTCGTCCGCGACGAGGCAGGGGATATCACCGGAACCATTGCTGTTGCCGAGGATATCACCGCCCACAAGCAGGCAGAGGAGCGCGCACGGGAGGCGCAGAATCTCCTGCAGGACGTGATCGACAGCGTCGATGACCTGATTTACGTCAAGGACTGCAGTGGACGCTACATAGTCGCCAATAGGACGTTCGGTGGCCCGGAGGTTCTCGGGAAGTGCGATCAGGACCTGTTTTCCCAAGAGATTGCCGAGAAGTACCGCCAGGATGATCACCACGTTCTCGTCAGCGGTAGCAAGCTCAGCGTCGAAGAGGATTTTCCCAACGATATAACCCGGCGCTATCACACGGTGAAGGCGCCTTGGCGCCGGAACGACGATATCATCGGCGTCATCGGCATTTCACGAGACATCACCATGCGGAAGCAGGCTGAGGAACGCCTGCAATGGGCCGCAGATCACGATGAACTTACTGACTTGCCTAACCGCAGGCTGTTCCAGGAGAAGATCAAGCAGGCTTTCCTTGCGGCCTTTCTGACGCAGCGCCGGGTCGGCCTGTTGGCCATCGATGTAGATCATTTCAAGCAGATTAACGACAGGTTCGGGCATAGCACGGGAGACGCCTTCTTGAAGGGCTTTGCGGAACGCCTTTGCCAGGTCGTGGGAGATCAGAGCCTGACGGCCCGGGTCGGTGGGGACGAGTTTGCCGTTCTCCTGCCCGAAGTCTGCAGTGAGACCGATGTCTCCACCATGGCCAAGGCCATACTGGATCACCTCCAGGAGCCCATATCGCTTAACAGCAATCTTCTTGACTGCCGTACCAGCATCGGCGGCGCGGTCACAGTGCCCGGGTTTGACGGTGAGCCAGATGAACTGTGCAAGCAGGCAGATATTGCCCTTTACGCCAGCAAGACCGCAGGCCGGAGCGTGTTCACGATGTTCCGGTCATCGATGCGGGAAGAGCTGCAAAAGGCAGGTTCGGCCCTTCGCGTTGCAGGGCAGGCCGTCGCCTTTGACTGGCTGGTTCCCTATTACCAGCCCAAGGTTGACCTGGCATCGGGCAAAGTGGACGGCTTCGAAGCCCTGCTGCGCTGGAACCATCCCGATAGCGGGATCCAATCCCCTGATGCGATCGCTCCCGCCTTTGACAACACCGATCTGGGCATCGCCATCGGCGGGCGTATCCGCTCCTGCGTGCTCCAGCACCTCCGCGCTTGGTACGATACCGGCATCAAGACCGGGCGTATCGCGATCAACGTGTCATCGGCAGAGTTTCGGCGTGACGATTATGCCGAACGTGTGCTTGACGAGCTGAGTCGGGCCGGCCTTCCGACAAGCTGTCTCGAGATCGAAGTGACCGAAGGGGTGTTCCTGGGGTACGGCTCCGAGTTTGTGGAACGGTCCCTGCACAAGCTCATTGCCGCAGGCGTGACCATCGCTTTGGACGACTTCGGCACAGGCTACGCTTCCTTGTCGCACCTCAAGCAGTTTCCCGTGCATGTCCTCAAGATCGACCGCTCCTTCGTAGATGGGCTGGTGACAAACGCCAGCGATGCGGCCGTCGTCAATGCGGTGCTGAGCCTCGGACAGAACCTTGGCATCCGGACTGTAGCGGAGGGTGTTGAAACCGCAGCTCAAGCGGCCCTTTTGCGTGACCAGGGCTGCAGCACCGCCCAGGGGTTCTACTTTGGCCGACCTATGGCCGCCAGCGACGTTCCTCGCTTCATTTCCTCGTGGAATGACTGGGAACGTCGTTGAGAAAGGGGCGGCGCAAGAGTTCGGACCCGTCGCTATGCCTTGGCGATTGGCAAGCAACTGATCTGAATGACGAAATGGGAGCGCCATTTGGGGATGAGATAGCAGTGCAGCCTGCTGTCTCCAGCGCGAAAATCGCAATGGCCATATTCAAGTCGCTTATCCGGCAGGCCGCGGCACCGGTATCCGAAAATAACAGGTTGCGTTGTTGCTTCGTCGGATGCGGTGGGGCAAGAAAAGCTTGGCCTATTTGAACATGAAAATTCGAGTTCCTGCAGCATGAACAACGTCCGCCTTGACCTCAGATCGCCCATTCTAATTTTAATTTCAGGCGGAAGCGGGCTGGGTGGATTGGAGTGCTCCTTCGCCTGGTGGAAGTCCGCGCTTGGGCCCGCCGAAGAATGCCTTTTTATCGACAAACGAGGGGTCTCCCTTTCATGAGCGGTTCGACGACAACTTCATGTGCATCCGCAGTCGATCCCTCTTCGTTGCCGCCGTTTCTGCAAGGTGGAGGTGAAGCTGGGACGCTCCTGCGGGCGCGTGATTGGGCGTCATTCTCATTTGGTTTGCCAGAAAATTGGCCTGTAGCGCTCCAGACACTGGTTGGGGTCATGCTCGGTTCGAGCCAACCGATGTTTGTCATCTGGGGGCCGCAGCGAACGCTTCTTTATAATGACGCATATCGTGAAATTCTCGCAGACAAGCATCCGCTAGCGATGGGGCGAGATTTTCTGGAGGTCTGGCAGGAGATCAGAGACGATCTGCTGCCGATCGTCGAGCGGGCTTATCACGGCGAGCCTGTACAGATGGACGACATCGAGCTTTGGATAGAACACAATGGCGTTCGCAAAGAGGCCCATTTCGCCTTCTCCTATACGCCCGTGCGAGGGGAAACGGGCTCAATCGACGGTTTCTTCTGCGTCTGCCAAGAAATTACCAATCAGGTTGATGTGGAGCGTAAGCTCCGCGAGAGCGAGGCGCGTGCCAAAGCCGACGCGGATCGGGTGAGGCTCGCTCTCGATGCAGGCGCGATCATCGGAACGTGGTTCTGGGATCTCCCCTCTGACAGCTTCACGGTGGATGAGCAGTTTGCCAAAGCCTTCGGTATCGATCCCAGCCTAGGCCGCAGCGGTCTCAACCTTGGGCAGGTGATTGCCACCGTTCATCCGGACGATAGGTCAGGATTGATCGCCGCCATCGAGGCGGTCAAAGAGAGGGGCGGCCCCTACGCTCACCAATACCGTGTGTGCCGCACGGACGGCAAGTATCACTGGATCGAGGCGAATGGGCGCGTCGACAAGGGGGCAGACGGAACGCCGTTGAGCTTCCCGGGCGTCTTGCTCGATGTGGAGGAAAGACGCCGTACGGAGACCGCCCTCCGAGCCAGCGAGGAATTCAACCGCCGTGTTCTCGGAAGTTCGGGCGACTGCATCAAGGTGCTCGATCTTGAGGGCCGCCTGGAATTCATGTCGGAAGGTGGAATGGGCATAATGGAGGTCGATGATTTCGACCGAGTGCGCGGCTCTTTCTGGCCCGACTTCTGGGATCGGGCGGAGAAGGCGAAGGTCATTAGCGCCATGGAAACGGCAAAGCGCGGCGCCACCGGACGTTTCCAAGGCTATGCCACAACCATGAAGGGAAGCCCCCGATGGTGGGACGTGGTGGTCACCCCAATAAATGATGCCGCGGGGCAGCCAGAAAAAATTCTCTCCGTCACGCGCGACATCACCGCCACGATGGAGGCACAGACGACTCTTCGCGAAACGACCCGGAAGCTTGATGCCATTCTGAACAACACCCGCGAAGCTGTATTTCTGATGGATCATCGGCAGTGCTGCGTCTACGCCAATGCCGCTGCTGAGAATCTGACCGGCTACAGGGCGGAGGAACTCCAGGGGCGGCCACTCCACGATGTAATTCACCACAAGAAGCCTGACGGTTCCCACTATCCAATCGAGGAGTGCCCAATCGACCGAGCTTTCCCCGCACGTGCCCAAATGAGCGGTGAGGAGCTTTTTGTGGCCCCGGACGGTTCCTTCTACCCGGTTGGGTTCACGGCAAGCCCGCTACTGGATGAGCATGGAAGCCCCGTCGGCACGGTAATCGAAGCGCGCAACATTGCCGAAAAGCTGGCTCGTGAAGACGCACTTCAGAAACAAAAGCGCGTTTTGGAGACCCTGAACCGCACGGGTGCGGCCGTCGCGGCTGAACTCGACCTGGAGCGTCTGGTGCAAACTGTAACTGATGCAGGGGTGGCGCTGACCGGCGCGCAATTCGGAGCCTTCTTCTACAACGTACTGAATGAAAACGGCAAAGCGTTCATGCTGTACACGCTGTCCGGTGTCGATCGCGCCAAGTTTGAAAGCTTTGGGATGCCGCGGGCGACAGAGGTGTTTAGACCCACATTCGACGGCGATGGGGTCTTACGGTCGGACGACATCCTTGCCGACCCGCGCTACGGCAAGAATGCGCCGCATGAGGGGATGCCAGAAGGGCACCTTCCGGTTCGCAGTTACCTCGCCGTGCCTGTCACATCCCGCTCGGGTGAGGTCATCGGCGGGCTGTTCTTCGGTCATCCCGAGCCCGGCCAGTTCAGCGAACACCACGAAACGTTGATGCTCGGCATTGCGGGCCAAGCAGCAATTGCCATGGACAACGCGCGCCTCTATCGAGATGCACAAGTGGAGATCAACCAACGACGCAAAGCTGAAGAACAACAGCAACTGTTGATCAACGAGCTGAACCACCGGGTCAAGAACACTCTGGCGATCGTGCAGAGTCTAGCCAAGCAGTCGTTCAAAAACGATCTGCCGTCGGATGTCGCACGGTCGAACTTCAATGCTCGGCTGAGTGCCCTCGCCGCAGCACATAACCTTCTCACGCGCAGACACTGGGAAAAAGCGCTCTTATTGGAGATCATTTCCAGTTCGGTACATGCAACGGCAGGACCGGCTGCGGTCCAAGTGACCTCTAAAGGCCCTGACGTGGTCGTTTCCCCGCAGACGGCTGTTTCGCTTGCCATGGCGATTCACGAGCTCAGCACGAACGCCATCAAATACGGTGCCCTGTCCAGCGACAGGGGGACAATTGCCGTGAGGTGGGACGTAATTAGCACCGTCGACCGGCCGCGCCTTCATTTGGAGTGGAAGGAAAATGGGGGACCGGCCGTTACTGCACCCACACAAAAGGGATTTGGGCTGCGCATGATCGAGCAAGGCCTCGCAGCCGAACTCCAAGGCCAGGTCACTCTTGAGTTTGCGCCTGGCGGCTTGCACTGCATTATCGATGCACCGCTCCCGGAGGTATGAAATGACTGACCGAACTTCAGTCCTGATTTTGGAAGACGAGCCGCTTATCGCGTTTGCGCTCGAAGATATGCTTCTCGAGCTTGGCTTAAACGATGTGCGGCTTGCTACCACCATCGCGGAGGCCTTCCGCATTCTCGACGCCCACACCCCGAATTTTGCAGTTCTGGATGTCAACATTCGAGGCGATCGAAGTTACGGCGTGGCAGGTGAACTGAAGAGACGAGGAGTGCCGTTCGTCTTCGCCACCGGGTATGGAGATGCTGAGCATCCAGACGCGCTCAAAACAGTGCCAACGCTCACTAAACCGTACTGCCCTGAGGATCTGAAATCGGTACTGGCTGGTGTCACAGGCCCAGTTTAACAGGTGCTAGGTGTCACATCCCGCATGATTATACGGCCTCTTTCTGAACAGATCCGGCCTTTGTTTCTGCCAGTCCTTGAGGACGTTGATGGGCGTTCGCCCCTACATGCTCCACCGGGAGTTGGCTGGTGACAATTGTGAAGCCACAACCGTCACGATCCTCGAGGATCTCCAGCAGGTCTCGCCGTTCGGGAACGGACAACACTGACAGGCTCCAATCGTCGAGGATGAGCAACTCGGTCCGCTCGATGGCTTTCAGTCCTAGCGTGCCGCCCGTCGCCACGGGCGATGGCGAGAGCCTCGAACAGGCGCGGCACGCGGTTGTAGGCGACGCGTCGGCCATCGCGGCAGGCCTTCCTCACAAAAAAAACGAGGGTCACCGTAGCGTCAGACTGTCGGCCAGGCCCGCCCATGATCGCGTGGAACGGTTGCCATCATCGCGTAGAATCGCTGCCAACAATCAGTTGGAATGGGTGCCCATCATCCCGTGGAACACGCACCCAACATCCCTGACGAACCGTCCAAAAAGAGTTGAAGTGCGGTGGGTCAAGCGCGCTAACGACCTTTGCCGCCACATTGCGCGGCCCACATCTGGAATGGTTCATGGTTTGACAGATCATCTCTCGCTGGAATAGCACGGTTCCCCTATAGCTCTCATATGGCTGACAATATGACGTCACTTTCTCCCGGCAGTACATCACGAACCGAAAGAAGCGAGACCATGGGCAAGGATCATGCTGAAACTTGGGCTGTCGCTCCAGAGACGGGGGGCAGTCCGGCGGAGGAACTGGAATACCGGCTGCGCCAGCAGCAGCTTGCGGCCGAATACGGCGCCTATGCACTGCGGACCCACGACATTGGCGCACTGCTGCACGAGGCAACGCGGATCTGCGCCCTCGGCCTGCATAGCCGCTATTGCAAGGTGCTGGAGTACCTGCCCGACGAGGGGCAGTTCATCCTGCGCGCCGGGGTCGGCTGGCGGCCCGGCACGGTTGGCCATGCGCGCGTCGGTGCGGATCTTGAAAGCCCCACCGGCTATGCCTTCCAGACGGGCGAGCCGGTCATCTCAAACCATCTGGAGGGTGAGACACGGTTTCGGACGCCAGCCTTGCTCAAAGAGTACGGCATCAAACGCGCCATCAACGTGCTCATCCAGGGCGACGGCAGCCGCTATGGCGTCCTTGAGGTGGACAGTCCAACCGAGGGACGTTTCACTCGGGCCGACCTTGCCTTCATGCAAGGCTTTGCCAACCTGCTCGGGGTAGCGATTGAGCGGCATTACGTCGAAGAGGCCCTGCGGACGACCGAAGCACGCTTGCGCACAGCTGTAGCACATCAGGAGGTGCTGACGCGCGAGATCAGCCACAGGGTCAAGAACAGCCTGGCGATGGTGGCCGGGCTGCTGAGTATGCAGCGGCGGGATTCTTCGGACCCCTCACTGGTCAAGGCGTTGGAGGATGCCGAAGCCCGTGTGACGACCATCGCGCAGGTCCACGACCGGCTGTGGCGTGCCGACGAGGTGCACCGCGTCCAACTGGCCGCGTTCATGAGCGAGCTGTGCGATAAGATCAGCATGTCCGCCCCATCCAGTCAAACGCTTACCTGTGCGTTTGCGTCTGTATCGATCGCTACTGATCAGGCCGTGCCGCTGGCCCTGCTGGTGAACGAGCTGGTGACAAACGCCTTTAAATACGCCTACCCGGCAGGTGTCGGTGATGTGCAGGTCACCTTAGAGTTGGCGGGCCCCGGGCAGATGCGGCTGACGGTCTCCGACCAGGGGCAGGGCCTACCGGCGGACTTCGACGCTGAAGCGTCCGACAGCCTGGGAATGACACTGATCACCGGCCTGAGTTCTCAACTTAACGGGCAGTTACAATGGCATAACAACCACCCGGGCACGGGTTTCGTCCTAGACTTCGCGATGCCGGAACAAACCGAAGAGAAAATTTGAAGTGTGGCCCCGGGATGGCATAAAAGCTATGGAATCTCTGGTGCCATACTCTCGGGATTGTGCGGACGCGGAAAAGCGGAGATTTCGCGATGCAAACTGTGTGTAAAGCCGCCTTGATGTTTACAGAACGGCCCGTGCGATGCGGATCATCTGGAGAAGCTCGTAGTTCGGGTCATTCAGTCGAACGAGTTGGCCGTTTACGACAGCATAGTTTTCATTGTCGCCGAGCTCCGGCAGACGGTACAGATTGATCAACTCATCCTGCGTCAGGGCGGCAGTCGGGGCGATCGGCGCCCCAGCCACGAACTCTGGCACGTCTGCTATTTGATTAACCAGAAGCAAGGACGTGTAATCCTTCTGGTCAAGCAGGACAGGCAGCCCGTCGATCAGAGCATACCGCTGGCCCTCGGGTGCAGGGTCGAGATCAAAGAGTGTGGTAATCTGGTCCGACTGCAACAGCAACAGCTCAGGGTCCGGATCAACCTCGGCCTGGGAGCTGAGCCACTCGTCGCGACGCTCAATCCAAATCGCGTCGTACCTATCCTGATCGTAGGATGCCCATTCGCTGTAGGTTACGCCTTGCTGCGCCAGACCTGGCGGCACGCAGGGGGGATCCTTCTTGGCAAGGCCGGGCGGGCAATTGCGAAAGGTGATGATCTCATCGTCGGGAATATCGGCGACGAGCAGTTGGGGGGTCAGCAAGGCAAGGGCCGTCGCGCCCAACACGCGCTTCATGTCGCGACCTGTTGGGGCCGCCGTGGAAACGAAGCGAGTTAATACCTCCTCGCGCTCTAACGAAGTAAATCGTGGGCGCCCTGCAGCGCCATTGCCTTTCTGTCCACCTGCACGCCCGGCGTTCCTATTCTCTTTGGCAACGTGATTATTTCCGTTGCCCCTGTGGGCGTTTTCGTTGCCGGAGTTATCATTGCCAGCATTGCCCCGACCCCTTTTCGGCGCTTTGTCCTTGCCGTGCCCCTTGCCGCTGTTGCCTTGGGCCAGCCAAATCTGTTCGCCATGCACGCTTTCAAAGACTGCAATATCGCCCTCTGTATGGAATGGGCTCGCAGACAAAGAAGTCGATGTCAGAGCGAGCGCAACGGCGCCACTCATAAGGAACTTTGGCATGTCAGACACCTCATGTGTGAAAGCGATCGAACCATCCAGCCACGCAATCCCTCAGCTCTGGTTTGCAGCTGAGATGGATTACGCGGGCACACGGTGCTGCATGACGTTAGCTCGAACAACTTCAAGTTGCAATTATAGTAAAGCGGAAGTGCACCGGGCAGCGAATTCTCGATTGATCTTGTGCTGTCATGAGGTCATCTCGACAAAATGCGTGGCCAGAGACAGATCGATGTGGTGTCGATGACGCCGAGGAAACTTTCAGAGGTCCTTTTGTAAGGGTGACGGCGCCCCTTGGGTGGCTAGAATGTAACACATGTGAGAACCCAACTTCTCGTCCGATATCAGATCTGCGCCAAGGTGTCTCCATCGCAGCCATTGGTTGGAAATACGATTACCTTCGTATCCATCCGGTGAAGGCCGCTGTGACGTCAGATCTGATGGTCGCGTTCCATGGCGATCATCTCGAGCAGGTTTTCGACACCGAACGGAGTGAAGGCGAGCACCTCGACCTCGGTAGTGCCGTAGACCCAGATTATGCCATCTTCGGGCTCCATGCCGATGGCGAGATCATGAAGCCTTTCTACGGCTTCGCCCAGCTCGGCGGCGACCCGGTCGATGGTCTTGATGGAATGCACCTTGTTCAACTGCATTACTATGCCGCTGCGGCCATGTGCCGGATCTTCCAGTTCCAAGGGAGCAGTTCCGGCAGGCGCGAGAGAGGCATGTCAGGCAACCGACCGAGGACGTCGGCAAGCCATGCCTGAGGGTCGACGTCATTCATCTTGGCGGTGACGATCAGAGAATACATGAAAGCGGCGCGGTCGCCACCGCGGGGCGATCCGGCGAAGAGCCAGGCCTTGCGGCCGAGGGCAATGCCGCGCAGCGCGCGTTCGGCCGCATTGTTTGAGAGGCAGATGCGGCCGTCGTCAAGGAAGCGGGTGAAGGTTTCCCAACGACCGTCTTCCTCGAACATGTAGTTGATCGCCTTGGCGACGGGGTTGTGCTTCGACATCCGGGCGCGCTCGGATCGCAGCCAGTCGTGCAGATCCTCGATCATCGGGCGCACCAGCTTTTGGCGGGCGTCATGGCGGACCTCGGCGGTCAGGCCGTTGATCTCGCGCTCGATATCGAAGATGGCATCGAAGCGTTTGACGGCTTCCAGCGCAATGGGCGAGATCTCCTCGGCAACCTTTTTGCCCTTGCGGGCCGTTGCTTTGATATCCGCCAGTTCGAAGAACTTGCGCCGGGCATGCGACCAGCACAGCGCGCTCAGCACCGGGGCGGGCTTGTGATCATGGCGATAGAGATCGTTGTAACCGCCATAGGCGTCAGCTTGCAGGATGCCGGTCCAGCCCGTCAAATGCCGGGTAGGATGTTCCTTCCTGCGGTCTGTCGAGAAGTGATAGAGCGCTGCCGGGGGTGCGCCGCCCGCGAAAGGCCGGTCATCACGCAGATAGGTCCAGAGCCGGGCGGTTTGCGTGCCGCCTTTGGCCAGGAGTGGCACAGTCGTGTCGTCGGCATGCAATCGTTCGGCGCCGAGGACATGGGTGCGGATCAGATCGTGGATGGGCTGCAGCGCCACGGCACAGGCCCCGACCTGATCGGCCAGGGTCGAAAGGCTGATCTCGACACCCTCTTTGGCATAACGCTCGGCCTGCCTGTTCAGCGGTTGGTGCTGGCCGAACTTCTCGAACAGCACCATCGCCAGAAAATTGGGACCAGCCCAGCCCCGAGGCGTGGGATGGAAGGGTGCTGGCGGCTGGCTGATCCGCTCGCAATTCCGGCAGGTGAACTTCTCGCGGACGGTCTGCACGACCTTCCACTGCCGGGGAATGACCTCCAGCGTCTCGGTGATGTCTTCGCCCATCTTCACGATGCGCGCCGAACCACAGCAGGTGCAAGATGTCGGCGCCTCAACCACGACGCGCTCGCGTGGCAGATGCTCGGGGAACGGCTTGCGGGCGGGGCGGCGACGTTCGAAGGCCGCGACCATCGCCCCCGGGGCCGTTGCCTCCGCTTTGGCCCGGTCATCGGCAATGTCGGTCTCGATGTCCTCGAGCTGCATCTCCAGTTGCTCGATCAGCCGGGCATGACGTTCGGCGCCATAGCCATATTGCTCGCGGCGGAGTTTGGCGATCTGCAGTCGAAGGTGCCGGATCATGTCTTCGGAGGCTGAGACGATCGCCTGAACTTGGGTCAGTTCGTCCTTAGCGGCTACCAATGCGCCCTCTGCGGCAAACGCGCGGGCTTCCGCCGCAGCAAGGGCAGCGCGCAAAACAGCAATCTCCGGGGCGGTCTCCGACATGCCGAAGATCTACCACATAACACCGGAATAGTCCAATAAAACAAGGGAATTGAGGCTATCAACCCGCTGATGCTGGCCTCTGTGTCCAGCGCGGATTGCGCCAGTCAATTCCTTCCAGAAGATAGCCGAGCTGCGCCGCCGAGACCGGAACGGCCGAGCCATTCTGGCTCACCGGCCAGATGAACTTCCCCGCCTCCAGCCGCTTCAGATACAGCGACATGCCGACGCCGTCGTGCCAGAGGATCTTGATCAGGTCGCCCTTGCGCCCCCGGAAGCAGAAAATCTCACCACCATGCGGATCGCGGCCGAGCCCCTGCTGGACCTTCAGTGCCAGGCTGTTCATCCCGCACCGCATGTCCGTCACCCCGCCCGCGATCCACACGCGCGCCCCCGCCGGAAAAGCGATCATCGCGGGTCCAGCACGGCCAGCAGCGCCGCCAGATGCGAAGCGGCCAGTGAAACAGGGATCGTCATGCGACGTCCGTTCGTCAGCGTGATGTCGATCCGGGCATCATCGACTTCCCGCGAAGGCCGCTCCGCTGGCGCAGGCGGGGCGCCCGCCATCACCAATGGCACGAAACCCCCGCCAGCCTCCGGCGCGCCAAGCGTCCCGCTGCGATACTCACGCCGCCAGATCGAAAGCAGCGACCGCGAAATCCCATACCGGCGTGCCGTCGCCGAACCTTGCCGGAAACCGCGCAGGCTCTCCTCGACGATCCGGATCTTATCCTCGTCAGTCCAGTGCCGACGACGGCCAACCTCATCGGCGGCGAAGATCTCGATTGGTGAAACAACTGAAGCGTATGACATAAGGCAATGCCTTAAGACTATTTGCTCAATCAGAGCAGACGGCCCTCACCGCAGGCTTACTTACCTTCGATCTGAAACTTTTTTGTCAGTAGGGTCGACATATTCTTCCGCTTTACAAAATTACCCGTATAAGTTGAATTCGGTAGAATTTTGCAGAGGCCGGCGTGCTTTGTTGTTTCAGACACGCAATAGGAGACGCACAATGTTAAAGAGTCCGTTCAAGGCCCTATTGGTGGGCGGCCAGATCGTCGCCTCCAGCCTGATGGCCACCACAGCCATTGCCCAAACTACGCAGATCAAGACCCTACAGGGTTCGACGGTGATTGTTCCCGACAGCGCGCTAGAGGAATCTCCTTCGGGGGGGTTCGTCGCCGAGGGTGATTACCCGCCCCTTGAAAGCATCGAGAACTATGAGGCGATCGCGGAAACCCTGTCCGATCAGGGATATTCTGATATTTTCATCCAACGCGAAGGACCAATTCTGACCGTCACCGCACAGCGTGCAGGTATACCAACCGAGCTGGTCTATAGTACAGCCAACGGCCGCCTTGTTTCGGTTGATGGGGTGGAGACCCGTGCGGAACCCGAAGGATCGTCGGCAGGTGACGATGGTAGCCAGGCAGCGGCCGGCACTTCGGATGAAGGTGACGATAACGATGCCTCCGATACCCCAGGAGGCGATGACGGCGCGGGTGATGATGGTAATGCCGGCGCCGATGGTGGTTCGGATGCGGGCGATGGTACCGATGGCGGGGCCAACGGTGGCTCGGATGGGTCCAGCGGGAGCGAGGCGGATGGTGGCTCGGATGGCAGCAATTCAGACGGCGGTTCCGGTAGCGGCTCGGACGGTGGTTCCGACAGTGGTGATTCGGATGGCGGATCGGACAGCAACGGCTGATATCCGTCAGGCAAAGGTTCAATCATAAGAAAACCCCCGCGTCCCGGCGCTGCGGGGGTTTTCACATGACGCAAGTCAGATATGGCTGGAACAGGAAGTGGTTCCCATGCACGTAAAAAGGGGCAGCGCAATTCATGCGCTGCCCCGTGGGTCTGGCTGTCTTTCACCGATAGATATACATAACAGTCCGGTTTTCGGGATTGATGAGCACCGTCTGACCGTTGATCTGGGCGTAGCGGTAGGCGGGCTGCTCGGGGACCTCGTACAGGGTCACCTCGTCCGGAACGCCCGCACCAATCACCACCTCCCCGTCGAGATAGACAGGCTCTACCGTGTTGGACGTGACATAGGTCGTCACTTCCGTGGTCGGCTCCGCGTTTGCTTCGGCACCGGCGACGGATCCGATCGCCGCGCCGGCCAAGGCGCCGACGGGTCCTGCGATCAATGCGCCCATGGCCGCACCACTCAATCCGCCAACAGCCGCATCCTGCCCGGTAGTTGGATCCTCCGCCGGCGCTTCGATGATCGTCACGCCGACAGTCTGGCGGTTAGGATACAGCGATACCACCTCATCGCCTGCGGTCACATTCAGGTAGTCCCCGTAAGCCCAACCTTCCACAGCGCCAGAGGCGACCTGGCACCAGTTAGCGCTATCGATGCAGCCAAGAACGCTCACGTCCTCGCCCACCATGATGGCGCCGATGACCGGATGCTGAACACCCGGACCCGACCGGACATTCAGATCGGTCGACACCGTCGCGGATGTCTGGGCCATAGCTGCAGGTACCAGGGACATGCTGATCAGCACCGTGGCGACAAAGCGTTTTTGCATCTCTTGATCCTCCAAAGCGCCCGACATTCCGGTCGCTTACTGCACAACCTTTGGTTGCTGCATCGGTTCCCTTGCTGGGTCATAGGTCCCAGCTAGTGGTCCGAGTCTGACACTTGCTACCGATTTCCCCTGATATCATCGAGGGCATCGAGCGCGCGGCGTTCGCGGGTGATGATGTCTTCGGCGGTCTTGCTCCAGACGAAGGGCTTCGGCTTGGCGTTGTGCTGCAGCAGGTAGTCGTAGATCGTGTCCTCGAGATCGACGACGCTGGAGTAGCTGCCCCGCCGGATGCGCTTTGCGGTGATCTCGGCGAAGAAGCGCTGGACCAGGTTCAGCCACGACGCGCTGGTGGGCGTGAAATGCAGCTTGAAGCGCGGGTGCTTCTCCAGCCAGGCCAGCACCTCGGGCGTCTTGTGGGTGGCGTAGTTGTCGAGCACGAGATGGATGTCGCGGGGTTTCTTCACCGCCCGGTCGATCCTGCGCAGGAAGGTCAGGAATTCCTTTGCGCGGTGGCGCGGCATGCAGTCGCCGATGACCACGCCCGACTTGACGTCCAGCGCGGCGAAGAGCGTGGTGGTGCCATGGCGCTTGTAGTCGTGGGTCATGGTCGCTGCGCGTCACTTCTTCAGCGGCAGGCCGGGCTGGGTCCGGTCCAGCGCCTGGATCTGGGATTTTTCATCGACGCACAGCACGACGGCCCTTTCCGGCGGGTCGAGATAGAGCCCGACGATCTCGGTCACCTTCGCCTCGAACATCGGGTCGTTCGAGACCTTGAACCCCTTGACGATATGCGGCTTCAGCCCCGCATCCGCCCATATGCGCCCCACGCTCGAGGGCGATATGCCCACCGCCTCGGCCATCGTAGCTCGGCTCCAGTGCGTGGCATTGGGCGGCGTTTCCTGCACCGTCTTGGCGATCACCTTCAGCCGAACCTCCCTGGGCAGGGGCGGCACCCGCGACGGCCGCGTCTTGTCCCGCTTGAGCCCCGGCACGCCTTCATCAAGATACCGCGCCTGCCAGCGCCAGACCGTCGGCTTCGACATGGCCGTCCGCCGCATGATCTCGACGGTTCCCTGACCATCCGCTGTCGCCAGCACGATCTCGGCCCGCCAGGCAAGCTTGCGCGGCGTGGTGCGGTTGCTCACTAAAGCTCGAAGCTCAGCGCGGTCGGTGGGGCCAAGGTAAAGGCAGATGTCGGAGCTTCTCATCCACCGACCATGCCACAGCGGACCGCGGCCGGGAATCCTATGTCAGGTGCAGAACACTAGGGCCCACCCTTATAAGTTTCATATCCCGGAAATGATGATGGTGGCGAGGATGATTGCGTTGAGGAAGAAGTCACCGCATCGCTCATGCGTGTCGCGATCTATAGGGCAAAGAATTATGACTCGATCTCGTGCTATTCGCAAATCTTGCAAGAGTAGCTGTCACATCCCGCGTGATTGTAGGGCCGCTTCCTGAACAGGTCCGGCCGTTGTTTCTGCCAGTCCTTGAGCGCATCGATGGGCGTTCGGCCCTTCAGCACCGATTGCGGAAGCTGACCGTTGTAGAGCCGGACGTAGCGCAGGATGGTCTGTTCGAGATCCTCGCCGCTGCGGAAGCGGTGGCTCTGCAGGACGTCCTCGATCCGGCCGTTGAAGCGTTCGACCATGCCGTTGGTCTGCGGGTGCAGGGGCGGGGCCAGGCGGTGCTCGATGCCGAGGTCGGCGCAGAGGCGGTCGAAATCGTGGTTGCCGGTAGGGCCCCGGCGGCGAAGTCCGAACAGGCGATCGGTGAACTCCTTGCCGTTGTCGGTCAGCACGCGGGTGATCGTCATCGGCGCAGCGCGTTCCAGATCGCGCGAGACAACCGGCGGGCGTTGGCAGCGGTTTTCGCCGGGTAGATGCGCACAAAGACCCACCGCGTGGCGCGGTCGATGGCGACGAACAGATACCGGCGGCGGCTCTCGTCGGCCATCTGCGGCAGATATTTCACGTCGACATGCACGTAGCCCGGCTCGTAAGCCTTGAAGGCCCCGTACGCAGGTCGTGGCAAGGCAGGCTTCAAAGCGCGCAGATTGCCCACGCCATGCCAGCGCAGGCAGCGGTCCAGCCCAGAGCGCGAGACGTGCGGGTTCAGGAACTCCCGCACCACCGACAGCAGGTCATCCAGCGGCAGCAGCAGCGACTTGCGCAGTGCCACAGCTTCCTGTGCCGGCGTGAGCCTCGACTATAGCCTGTGGGGGGTGTGGGATCGGTCATGGACATTGTCCCGGCTCCGCCACTTCCAGACGGTCTGCAGGGAGATGCCGTAGCGCTCCGCCACCCTCCAGGCCGGCTCAGTGCTCGCTTGGATCGCGGCTCGCATCTTCGGTGTCGTCGCTGCCTGCTTGTGAAGAGAGATCAGCATCCTCGCCTCCCGTCCCGAAACTCGCCCAGGATCGATCTTGCCACGAAGAACGCGGTCCGGCGAGGGTCTATGTGATCATCCGGGATAGAACAAGTAGCTCTCGTTGTGATCCAAAGGTAACCACACGAGCTACCGCCGGTACTGTCGACCTAAACGCCTCCCGTTTTGCATCCCGCCATTAAAATGCCTGCTACCGTCTTCCAAGTGATACCGACGCGCCCTCTGTTTAAGCTGGTCCGATCGGATCGTTGTCATTTGCCGCACCGGCAATCGAAATCGGCAGGATAGGCCTGTCGGATCCGTCCCTTTCCGCGAACCCGAAGGCTGACCAATTCGTGACGCTGCTTTAGCGAATAATTCGCGCCTTTGCGGCGTTACAACGTAAGAGTGTTTTCAGGAACTGGCGTGACGGATCAGAGAGATGGGGCGGTTTCGCCCCACATGCGTAAACGGAGAACCGACGAATGAAACGACTTTGTTTGCCGTTGATGATCGCGAGTGCGATCGTATTTACCAGCCATATGGCTCGGGCCGACCCTGACCTTGGAGAAATGGTCGGTACCATCGCGAGAACCCTCCTTGAGCAACAACAGGTCGCGCAGGAGGGCGCGCTGTGGAAAGGGGTGGTGGAAAACGGATCCGCGGCAGCCTACCGGCAGTACCTGAACACCTATCCCGATGGGGCGCACGCGAGAGACGCACGACAACGGCTGTCCAATCTGGAAGCCGGCACGTCGACAGGTAGCAACGCGGCGCGAGCCGAAGCCCAGTTGGGTCTGACGCAGGCGAACCGGATGATCATCCAGCGACGACTGGCAGCACTCGGTCATTACAGATCGGGCATCGATGGCGATTTCGGCGCAGGCACACGCCAAGCGATAGCGGGATGGCAGAAATCCCGCCGGCTTTCGGTCACCGGCTATCTGAATGCCAATCAATCTCGCGTCCTGCTTGAGGGTGGTAGAACCCCCGAGGCACCGACGGCTGGCCTCAACAACTCGGCCTCGTCGGCCGCACAGGTGGAACTGGAGCTTGGGCTGACGCGGAACCAACGTGTGCAGATCCAACGCGATTTGATGACCCTGGGCTATGATCCGAAGGGCGTGGACGGCTTGTTCGGCGCCGGGACGCGGGAAGCAATTCAGTTATGGCAGCGCAGTGGAGGCGAGAGTGTAACAGGCTACGTCACTGCCTCTCAAATCAGATCGCTGCAGACCGCTGCCGCGGCACGTGACACAGGCGCGACGTCAAGCCGAGCCGCGGCGATCGATGAGCAACTGCTTGGGCTAACCCCGACCGAGCGCGTGGAAATTCAGCAACAACTTGTGAGGCTGGGCTATCTAACGGGGCGCTTAGACGGTGTCTTCGGGTCGGCGAGCCGGAAGGCCATTGGCCGGTGGCAGGGTGACAACGGCATGGCGGAAAGCGGCTATCTGACGGCTGAACAGGTGAGAACGCTGCAACGGCAAGGACGCGTCTAGCAGGGCGATATGCAAGCTGTACGGGCATCCACCGGGTAGCATCTGCGCATTCCGGCGTGATCCGGTCGGGGATTCCGATTTAATTCGGTCACGCACTCCAATCAGACCCGGTCAGCCATTCCGGGGCATCCGGTCACCCTGTCGGGGGAGGTTCTGACGCTGCTGGGCAGTCCTGCGGCGGGCTACGCTTGCTCTGTTAAAGAGAGCGGGCAGCCCCATGACGAGACTGACGATGAGGAAAATCAGACTAGCACTGCGGCTGCATGCCAGCGGATTGTCGACGCGGAAGATTGCTGAAAGCCTCGGCGTCGAGCAGAGCACGACGTGCGATTATCTCAAGCAGATCGAGCGCGCCGGTCTGATGTGGCCCCTTGCGGCGGAGATGACGGACGCGGCGTTGGAGGCGCTGCTGTTTCATCCGACCGGCCAAGATGGTTGTCGCTGAACACGGCGGCCCCAACCGTCTCGTCGCGGCTCGGCCGGACTGGCCGGAGATCCACCGCAATCCTCGGCCAGCTGCTTGACCATACCCACGTCCTTAACATACAGGGCCGCAGCTACCAGCTCCGCGATCTCGAAGACGCCCTGAAGGGCTGATCCACGCCATCAACACGCAATGACCGCCGGCCCGCGGCGCGCGCTCTGACCCGTGGCGATCAGCGCGCCCCCGAGCCCGCTGCGTCGCACAACAGCTCGTAACCCTGCATGTCGCCTTAGCTCGTAACACTGGGTGTCGCTGGACAACTGTCCGGGAAGGCAACTGCCGCAGCAATCCGACCGTCGCCCACCATAGCACAGGCCGGGGATTGGACTGGGCCTTCACGCCGCCTGGTCCTCCCAGGCCACGATCCGAACACCGAGGGAGATAAGATAGCGCGCTACAGGGCTATGGAAATCCCCGGAAGTGACAGAGGCATCCATTACGGCATAGATTGACTTCGCCGTCTCATACTCGGCCGCCGAGGTGATGTCCGCGGCTCCGCCGTCGGCATGGAAATGATCGAGGACCGCGTCGACCTGATCCTCCGGCATGCCCGCTGCCAAAAACATCTTCCGATAGTCACGATGCTTCATGTTAGCTCCGCATGCCTGAGTAAAGTGATGGCTATTTCCATGCCTGGTTAGGCCTGGGCGCAGATGGACGATCTACCGTGGCAAGCCTATTGCAACCCAAAGATGAACTTGGTGGTTATGACAGCTGCTTCGACGAGGTCTCGAGCAGTAACGCAAACCGCGAGTCGGTGTAGGCGTCCGGACTTATCTGGAACCTTTTCGTGGCCATCTTGTTCTGTTCTCGCACTACCTTAAGTTGTAACGAAGGAACAGATATGCGCAGGATCTTCCAGAACACGACTGCCATCGCAGCCTGCCTCTCCTTGCTGGCCCCACACATGGCAGCAGCTCAGACGGCAGCTGATGGCGATGCACAGGTGGTGCAGCCCTCCGCAGCAGACGCACCGCAAACCACTGCGACTGAGGCAACCAAATCGGATGCCGCGCCTGTTGACGGCGAGACCGCTGCCGAGACAAGCTCTGATGACGCTGTCGATGCAGGGCCTGCAGCCGCGACGACAGCCGCCGAGGCCCAAACGACTGCAGCAGATGTGGAGGCCACTTCCGAGACAGCTGCTGAAGCGACTTCCGAAGCCGACCCCGCAGGAAATGAAGCGGCGCTGGACGAGGCCATGGCTGCGGAGCAAGACGGTACCGAGGGTGCTACAACTGAAACGACCGGAGCTTTGTCGGAAGCGGAAATGACCGCCACGGATACCGATAGCGCGATCGACGCCACCACGTCGACCACCGCTGAAGCGACTTCGGCTGAGACGACTGCAACAGGCGCGCAAGCCACTTCCGATGCGGCGGGGGCGGAAGCTACCGCCGACGCCGACGCCGCCGGCAACGAGGCGGCGCTGGACGAGGCAATGGCTGCGGAGCAAGTCGGCGTCGAGGGGACCACTCCCGAGGCGAGCGGGGCGGCGTCAGAAGCGGAAATGTCCGCTCCGGAGCCTGATAGCTCAGTCGAAGCCACGACATCGACCAGCGCTGAGGCTGCTTTAACGGAAACGACAACGACCTCTCCTGTCGGAGCTGAAGCCGAAGCCGACATGTCCGGTGCTGATACGGCGACGACAACTGCTACCGGGGCCGACGCGACTGAAACTGCGACCCAAGGCGAAGCCGCGGTCGGGTCGGATGCAACCGATACAGATGTGGCACCGGAGGCCACTACCGAGGTCAGCGACGCACCCACCGCGGCCGCGTTGGACGATTCGGCCAGCGCCGAGATTGTCGAGGAAGAGGTAACCGAAGAAAACAGTCGCTCGTCCAACGAGGATTTCGCCACCACTCTGCAACAGGCCACCTCGATCGACGGCAGTCAGGAGCGTTCCAGCGACAATGACGACAGCAATGATTTGACCAAGGCTATTCTGCTGGGCCTGGGCGGTGTGGCTGTGGGTGCAATGCTGAGCAACAACCGCCAGGTCGCGCTGTCGACCTCTGACCGTATCGTCGTGACACGTCCCGATGGCACCCAGCAACTGATCAAGGATGACGTCGCTTTGCTGCGCCAGCCGGGCTCAACCGTTGCAACCGAGAACTTCGATGACGGATCTTCGCGCACCGTCGTTATGCGCTCGGATGGCAGCCGCGTCGTAACGATCCGAGATGCCGATCTGCGCGTCCTGCGCCGCACGCGGATCTCGGCTGACGGCACGCAAACTATCCTCTTGGACGAGACCTCGGTTGTGGAGCCTGTTGATGTCGCAAGCCTGCCAAGCCCAGCCCAAAGCTTTGGTGGCGCCACTACCGATCTGGACGAAGCACAACTGCGCGATGCCCTTATGGGAGAATTGGCCGTCGACCGACGTTTCAGCCTAACGCAAATCCGCGACATCGCGGAGGTTCGTTCGTTGGTCGCTTCCGTAGACGTTAATGCCGTCACGTTCGAGACAGACTCAGCAGCCATTGACGCTGACCAAGCCAAGATGCTGACAGCCCTGGGGAACGTCATCCGCGACGCGATCGATAGTAATCCGAACGAGATTTTTTTGGTCGAGGGGCATACGGACACCGTAGGTGACCCCGCGGCCAACCTCGCCTTGTCAGACCGTCGCGCCGAGTCCGTTGCGCTGGCCTTGAGTGAGTACTTCCAGGTTCCGCCGGAGAACATGGTCGTTCAGGGTTATGGCGAGCAGTTCCCGAGGATCCTGCAGGAAGGCGACGTTCGCGAAAACCGACGAGCATCGGTCCGTCGCATTACCGATCTCTTGCAGACTGCTTCCAACTAATCGGTCTGATAACCAAGGCTTGCTGGCGGTCCCTTGACGGGACCGCCATTTTCAACACCGCAGTCCAAGACGATCGGGCTATCCGGGTGGTAGGCCAACCGAGCCCTGCCAAGGATGATCCTCGGCCGAAAAAGCTGAGCTCCCAACTTAGTCCTGCAGATCCATGTTTAGACAGCTTATGCGATATCATTCCAATATCAATTCATCTAATGATTGCAGAAGTGGAGCCGCACCCTCTATCTGAACATCGACGCTTGGGAGAAGGCAGATATGGTTAAGTATATGTTAGCAGTGTCTGTCACCATGATTATTGCGGCCTCTGCGCAAGCTGGCTGCGTCGGAACTGTTGTGGCGGGGCAATGTGCCGAGGCACTCGCAGATAGCCCCTATCTGGCAATGTCCCGCCATGAAATTTCCGGCTACCAAGGTAGTTCAGGCTTTGTCTATCGAGATGACCTGAATAGTCCGAGTGAACTGAACGGTAACCGTATAGACCTGGCAGCCAAAAGGCGCGACGCTCAAGGCTTGGACATTGGTGGTACGCAAGACCAGGATCTGGATCAGTACAGTGACACCATTTTTGGCAACCAAGGAACGCCTCTCAGCACGGCGTCCTGCTCTAGCTCCACGGAAATGGAAAGGAGAAGGGAGACCCAAGCGAGCTTCTGGGCCTTGGCATCTTTCCATAAGTGTTGGCCCCGGCCCGAACAGTGAGCAACCATAAGGCCAGTGGCGTGGCGTAAGTCCGACGAACGAAACGCCCCGAAGCTGGTCGGCACAAAACGTCGCGCTTGCGGCGCAAATCGACCACGGTGTCGACGAACAGTTGATGAAAGACCAGCCACTGCGATCGCCGCAGGCGTCGGCGCCGAGCCAAACCGAGCATGGCAAGGAGGGCGATTGCCTACTTTCCACATGACAGCACTCCACGCACCCTGCGAAGCGAATAACTTGCATGCTCTGCGCACAAACTTACAAAAATCAGCTGCAGGTTATTCTTGGCAACCCTAGGGAGATCCGCGCGTTCTCTTGGATATGTGAGTGCGGCATATGGCGCCGCCCAAGGCCAAATTTCCCAGTCAGGGCATAACACGCAGCCAGCCAGCAGCCGCGACCGTCAATAGCTTGCAGCAAGGAAGTTCAATATGCTTACCTCCCCCAATACCCCGACAGTCTCGGGCCCATACCGTGCCATCCTGAAGACCGGGGCGATCATCTCTGCCCTCTTCCTTGCTGCTTGCGATACGACTGCGGCCACCGACCGCGCCTCCGGCCCCGAGATTGGCCAGCTGATCAACCCTGCCGAGCCGCTGCGGGTCGCGCTGCTGGTGCCGGGGGGGAACGGCTCCCCAGATTTAGAGTGGCTGGCTCGAAGCTTGAAGAATGCCGCCCGCATGGCGGCGGGCGATGCTGAGGACGTCAGTGTCGACCTTCGGATCTACGACACGGCGGCATCGGCTGAAACCGCCGTGGCTCAGGCAAATGCAGCTGTCGACGCCGGCGCACAGATCATCCTTGGCCCGTTGTTCGCCGAAAGCGCGAATGCCGTCGGCAACGCGATGATGCCGCGCAACATCAATGTATTGACCTTTTCCAACAACACACAAATTTCTGGCGGCAATGTTTTTATCTTGGGCAACAGCTTTGACAATATTGCGGATCGGCTGGTGGGCTATGGCACGCGGCAGGACAAGCGCAACATCCTGATTGTCGCCGAGGATGACGTGGCAGGCCAGCTTGGCGGTCGGGCAATCGAGAACGCCATCAAGCGCAAAGGGGCTCACTTGGCCGGCCGCGTGAACCACCCTGTTTCCATCCGCGGGATCAATGCCGTGGCACCCCGGATCGCGCAAGCCGCTGGTTTGGACCAGGTTGACGCCGTCTTCATGACTGCGAACACCCATGCCGTACTGCCTTATCTAACTGAGACCCTTGCAGCGGCGGGCGTCCGCTCGCCGGGCATGCAGATGATGGGCCTGACCCGGTGGGACCAGCCGAACGACCGGTTGAGCATGCCGCAGTTGGCCGAGGGCTGGTTCGCCATTCCCGACCAGAGCCTGCAGCGCCAGTTCGAGGCGCGCTATATCCAAGCTCATGGCGAGGCGCCCCATCAGCTTGCATCGCTGGCCCATGACGGGGTGGCGGCCATCGCCTCTCTGGCCCGCGATGGTCGGCGTAACGCATTGACGACTAGTGGGCTGACACAGCGGGCGGGCTTTTCCGGCATTGGCGGGGTTTTTCGGCTGCAGCGGGACGGCACCATTCAGCGCAGCTTGGCCGTGGCAACTATTCGCAACGGCCAGCTGGTGATCCTCGATGCTGCTCCCCGCAACACGCGGGGCTTCGGATCGTGACGGCGGAAAGGTGCAGCAGAATGCCCACCCACGTCTCGGATCATCTTGCACCTTCTGACCAGCCGTCAGACGAGTGATATGAATTCGCCGTCGCTCGTGAACGAGGTTGGCGCTACTGCCGGTCAGGAGCTGCGCCTGGTGAGGCTTGGTGCGGACAAAGCAAGTCTTCACGCAGATGACGAGCGCCCCCGTTTGACGGATTTGGTTGATCCATGCCGCATAGGTCTCGTTAACAACAAGCTCCTTGGGGGCATCGTTCATTCGGATGTGAGCAAGTTCAGTATTGCCCCGAGCCGGTCGGACTGTGATCGATCTTATGAGGGAGGCGTTGAGCGTGATCTTCCTATCATAGCCGTACTCGGCGATCTCGATGAACATGCGCTTTTTTCAAGGCAGGTCAGCGTTCAGGGTAGGCATACAGCCTGAACTTGCTGAAGGCCAATCCATCAAAGGCAGTCTTCAGCCGCGCCAACCTCAGAGGTTATCGCATAGGTTGGGCTCCTTCTCCCCGCGCGGGGGAGACGTCCGTAGCATCGGCGCCGTCGGCGCCCAACTCCTGGGCATCAGTCCTACCGTCATCCCCCAAGGTCGGGGGAGCATCCCCCGCGAGGAAATTGGCGAACTTCTCCCCTCCCGGGACATGATCTGCCAGGACGCGCATCACGACCAGTACAGGTACCGCGATGACCATACCAATCACCGACCATAGCCATGCCCAGAGCGCGACTGCCAGAAACACCACCACCGTGTTCATCTTCAGTCTACGAGAGACGAAGTATGGAGTGATGAGTTGCCCTTCCAAGGCTGTAAGTCCCAGATAGGTCAGAGCCACCATGGCCGGCCAGAACAACCCCGGCATGACGACGATCGCGACAAGTCCAGCAGTGGCAACGCCGGTGATGGCGCCCAGGTAGGGGATGTAGTTCAACAGGAAGGCCCCAAGGCCGAAGAGAAGCGCGCCGGGCATCCCCCACGCCCACATGGCCAGTCCAACGGCAATACCCAGGCCAATATTGATGATGGTGATCGCACCCAAGTAGTTGCCAAGCGAGTCCTCAATCTCCCGCAGAGCCAAATAGGCCCCGCGCTTGTCGCGGAGCCGGTCGAAGCTCTGCAGGATCTTGAGATAAAGAAGATCGCCCGACGCGATCATGAAGAACAGCAGGATCATGGTAAACACCACCTGCCCCAGCAGCAAAGGCGCGGTCTTCATGACCATCCCGAGGGTCGTCTCCCGCTCTTGTTCCACCAGAATGGCTGCAGGCTGATCGGGACCCGCTTCAGGAGCCTGAGCGGTATCGATGGTGCGGGCAGCCTCCCGTAGCCCGGACAGACTTTCACCGATGCTGTCGAATTTCTGATCAAGCTGATAGGAGATGATCGGCAGTCGGCTCATCGCCTGGCCAAGCGGTCCGCTGGCTGCATAGCCAATTACTGCCATGCTCGCCAGTATCGAGAGCGTGATGCCGGTAGCGGTGAGCACATCAGGCACTCCACGTCGCTGCGCTAAGCGGCGCAAAGGCGTGAAGACAAAAAACAACAAAGCTGCCAATGTCACAGGCATCAAGAAATCCCGACCTTCAGCAATTGCTGCAAACGCTAATATGACAAAAATGCCGATGACAGCCCAATTAGCCAATCGAGGGACAGAGCTTTCCTCAGCAACTCTCTGACCTGAATATGCCACTTTTCCTCGATCTGACATTAATTACCCACCAAACGTCTATTTATTTACTTCTGAATTGCGTCAGCTTCAGTAGGCAAGAGGTCAGTTTGAGATCATCTGTGATCGCAAAACAGCTGTTGGATAATGTAGAGTACAATAGGAAATTACTATTGTTGAACCATTCAATCTAGACAATTTTATGCAATGATAATCGGGCAAATAAGATTCGTGCTTACTATTTTTTGCCTTGAGTGATGTATTATTATGAATTTAGGACGGTCGGCAAGCAGTGACGGCCAAACGCAAAACTGCAGTTTAAATTTTTTTACGGTACTTGGTAATATGCGGGGTATTAGTGCTCTAAGTTATCAAACAGTTTTCAACCATCACGCCGAAAGCAGCGCAATCCTTGCGCTGCTCTCAGTTTAAATGTGCGAAATCAGCGGTAAATATAGATAATGTTGCGATCCGTAGGGTTTACGAGAACGGTCTGACCGTTGATTTGAGCATACCTGTAATCAGGCTGTTCGGGCACGTCGTAGAGGGTCACTGTCTCAGGAACGCCAGCCCCTAAGACGACCTCACCATCAAGGTAAACCGGCTCAACCGTATTTGACGTGACATAGGTCGTGACCTCTGAAGTCGGCTCCACGTTAGCCTCCGCACCAGCGACGCTTCCGATCGCCGCACCCGCCAGAGCACCGACAGGTCCGCCGATAAGTGCGCCCATGGCCGCTCCGCCCAAACCGCCGACGGCCGAGTCTTGTTCGGTCGTCGGATCCTCGGCAGGTGCTTCAATGATCGCGACGCCGACCGTCTCCCGGTTCGGATAAAGCGATACGACTTCCTCGCCCGCAGTCACGTTCAGGTAGTCGCCATAGGACCAGCCCTCGACGCTGCCCGACGCAACTTCGCACCAATTCGCGCTGTCGATGCACCCGCGAACAGTCACGTCCTCCCCTACCATGATCGCGCCGATGACCGGATGCTAAACACCCGGGCCGGAGCGGACGTTCAAATCCGTCGACACAGTCGCAGAGGTTTGGGCCATGGCTGCAGTCGACAAGGTCAAACCGGCCACGACAGTGGCAATAAAACGTACACGCATTCCATTCTCCTCGTAGCGACAGATTGTCGCGCTACGAGTATACAACCACAGATTGCTTTGCTAGTTCCACAGATTCCTTGGCTCTCTTGTACTATTGCGCCCCCTGTGGCGGATATCGTCACGCTCGTGTGGAGAAGCTGGCTTTACGCAACAGACTTGGAAACGGATCAAAATATCCATGCCGGCAGAAACAGTGATCAAAAGTCCAAACATGGGTGGGGCAGACTGGACACTCATTTTTGCCTGATAGGCACATTATGAGGTTGGTTGGGGGAGTGCAGAAGGTGATCCACCTTTCAGCGTTTGTGCAAATCTGCAGCAATCCATTACCTGAAGCCAAATGACTTAAGGCTGAATCGCCACCACCAGTTTTGGCGCGACGTCAAGGTCGATGCTTTTGGAGTTTGATCCCCCAATGTCTTTTGGTCTTCAAGATCTCGAAGGGCGTCAGAGCCTGCAATGAGGTGCTCGCGCCACTTCTCCACCTGCCTGACCGAGATTGTCATTCTTTGTTCTCCATCCATCGCGACCCTTCTATTCTTGTCCAGATCAGATAGGATTTTCGCAACGGCAAGGGACTGTAGTCTATGGTTCATTTCTCTCTCCAAATATAGCGTGTCCCCGTTCCTTCTGGCAGCGCATGGCCTTGGCCTTGGGAAAATACACCGTTAGCTTCCAGATAGCCGCCGAAGCAAAATACTACGAATCCCTGCGGACATTCAGCGTCAAGCGGTTGACCTTGCAGTTTGCCCAATATGTCATTGCAATTTCCATCTTGGGCCGAAGCTCGGGAAGACGCGCTCCGCGCCGTAGATAAAACTCCAGCAAGTTCTTTCCGATATGAAAATGAATAGCCAGTCGCTCGATGGTGGAAATAGGGCCGTGGGACCCGCACAAGCTATCGAAAAGCGTCCGGTCAATTCCACTTTTGCGATCTGGCGCCGGTGTCATGTCACTTTGCAGCCATACCAGCATGCGCGCGAGGTCGTGAGCTACCGGTATGGGGTCTGCGATCTCCATATCAATCCCGGTCAGGATCAGCCTTTCGCCTTCTTCTGCGATGAAGATATTCTCGGAATGAAAATCGCCATGAGATATGCCGAACTCGACCTGTTGATGATGCAGTTGTCGTGTCGTCCGCTCCATCAGGGTAAGGTGATTGCGCAGCAGCTGGGTATTAATCGACGGGTCCGATGCATACCTTGAGGCGAATTTGGACAGACTGAAATACCATTTCCATGCCTGAACGGCCCTCTTCTCGCGGCCGGTGATCAAACACCCAAGCCACTCACCAGCACGCTGCACGATGGCTCGGCGCTGTTCCGCATCGGCTGTCAGGAAGATATCCCGCATCGGCCTGCCCGGGGCTTGGCTCATGATCAGAACATTGCACTCCGCAAGCTCGACCAGTGCGCGGACAACCTGGTTCTCTCCGTCCATGACTTTGCCGGCTTGCCGAAGCCGCATGCTGGCTGCTTCTCGTCTTTGGGCGGCATTGGTGCCTAGGAAGCACTTCAGGAAGGCAGTGTCATTTTTATGTTGCACTTGCAGCACCTGCTGCCGAGTACCGTTGCGAAGTACACTTTCTACGACCATGCCTTGCAAGGAGGGATGAAGATGCAACGTGGCGGGGACGACGGATGAAATATTGATGGCTAAACTCCCTCTCGGGCAAAAGCACATTGTCATCTAATTATTACGTCAATGACACATTCCGGCAAACCTAGCTTTTTCACCATGGTAGGTGTCGGCCAGTGCGTCGTCGCGGACGGCTAGCTACTTGCCGGTGGATCGTGCTTCAGTAGTCTATGAAGAGGCGGTGAAGGATTATACGGGGCCAGAACGGTGTTCCATCCCTATGCAATTCAAACAGAGATGGTCCGGGGTTTTCGACCAGTTTTCCCCTCGGCCCCCTGGAGGCGAGCGACGTCGCCCGAAAAATTACGAACAGCGAGACCGTCACCGTGAGGGGGTACTGCATCGGTGGAACCCTCATGGCGATGACGCTAGCGGTCCTCGCGGCGAAGGGGGACAAGCGGTTCCTCTCCGCCAGCTTCATGGTGTCGCTGCAGGACTTTGAGCGGGTTGGGATAGGGAACTACAGCCCAGCCATTGTACGCGGCATATATTGCGCGTTACCAAACTCATCCTTGACGAATAACGAGAACAGCATAGCCGCTGTCCTCGTTCGTGCCTTGCTTGGGGCGCGCTAGATCAGGCCAGAGACAGGTTCACCGCGCTCTCGCGATTATCTCGCCCGGACTCGATGTCAAAGCTGACTTTCTGTCCATCAGCCAGCGTACGAAGGCCCGCACGCTCAACGGCGGAGATGTGGACAAAGATGTCCTTGTTGCCGTTGTCGCTTGCGATAAAGCCGAAGCCTTTCGTTTCGTTGAACCATGTAACTGTACCGGTTGCCATCATGCCATCCTTGATAAGGTTGCGCAGCAAATCTGCTCCCTTCAAGAAAGACCCTGTGTTGCCTGTTGTCGAGGCTTTACGACGGTCCAAAGAAAGTTAGCGGCCAAGTCGCAGTTTGCGGCCGTCAATAAACAATGGGCGGCCAGGCCGCCCCTTCTTGGTCGTGGTTCCAGGGATCACTCCGACTTGTCGCTCGTTGCCTTTCCGGCCATGTTCTGAGCATCAGAGCCAATGTCCTTGCCGGCGGTCAAGAGCAAGTCGACCGTGTCCATCTGGACCTTCTTGGCCACTTCCGCATACGCAGCCATTTGTTCGGCAGCGGTTTCCGCGGTGGCAGACGCGAAGTCGCTCATGGCCTTGGCATATGCGGAAGGCTCGTTCTTCACCGCGGCCAGCTCGCCAATGCGGGTGATCGCGTCCTTGGACCACCGGGCCGAAATCTCAGTCGAGCGCTCGGCCGCGGTCAGCGCCATGCGTGCCAACTTTTCACCAAGCAAGCTCTGCGACTTCATGGCGTCCTGCATCGACGAGGTGCTGATAGGAAAGTTAGCCATCATGTCCTGCATCATTTTCATATGGTCGGGGGTCTTTGCCATATCGCTCACTCCTGGTGCTGCAGCGATCGAGAGACCGAGGAACGTATCGCTGCTTCCATCCCGTGCAACCGAGTAGATGCTGCAGTGCAGCATTGCAAGCATCTGGTGTTGCGTGGCAGCATTATCCCCCTGCCCCCGTCCCGCCTTCGGCTGTGCTACCGCAGCCGTTCAGCGTTGGCTGTGGCCTGCTGATGCACAGGGGCCAGCACCAGGCCACCGGCATCCATGCTGCGGGTGATTATCCGGGTTCCATGCGCCATCCAGCGGTCGGCAAGACCTGCCAGGTCACCCGTGCTCAAGGGTCGTCCGCCAACCATCACGCGGCTAAGATGCTGCGCCTGCTCGGAGGCATCCACCAGCAACGCCGACCAATGGGCCACAATGACCTGGTTGACCTTCGAGATGGCCACCACCTTTTCAACCACCATATCGGTGATCTCTGCATAGTCGCCTTCGGCAGGGCGACAGGCGGCATTGCCCATGATGCTCACGCGCGCGCTTATCACACTGCCCGAGGCCGCCATCGTCTCGCTTGCCCGCAAGCCTGTCGTCATCATGCCAAGGCCGGCGCATGCCAGCTCTGTCCATGCATTCATGCCAGTCATCATCTGCCTGTCCTTGTTCGGGTCGGACGAGGCAAGGGCACAGCGACAGGCACTGCTACCCTTGTCTCGATGCCGTGGAGATGCGGCGGTGCTGCTTGCAACGATGTTCCCTCCCACGGAGAATGGATTGGCTTCTACGCGGTGTCGCTGCGATGAGCCTGGAGCGGGCTGGGCCCCTGCTCCGAGCCGCGCTGCGCAATCCGGAGCACCGCAGCCCGGCGATCCATCCAGTTCTGCATGGTGCTGGTGGCAAATTCCTTTTGAACCTCTGCGATATCCTTTAGCGACCGGGACCGCATCAGCTGCCGAGAAGCTTGGGCATTGGCGCGAGCGGCCCTGCCAAACCAGTCCATCCAGGCAAAGGAAATCTCCGACACGACCTGCGTCGAGACGGCCGGCGAACTCTTGGCGGCCTGCAGGTCGCCGAATATTTCCCGTGCTGTGTCGCCATAGACCGACATTGCCTCGCGGGTGTCTGACGCGATCTTTTGCGTCCGCCCGGCAAGGGTCCCGGCGATGTCATGGGTGCGGGCCTCGGCGGTGGTCGAGCCCTCATCCATCACATGGGCAACCGTCTCAGTGACTTCGCGGGCGGCGCGTTCCGCCGCCTTTCGGGTACGGACGGCAGCACGCTTGGCTGCGGCGGCTTGCTTTTCCTGTTCAGCCTCTCGCTTGGCCAGTGCCAGTTCTTCAAGCTTCTCGTCACGCTTCTCCTTGCGGATCTTTGCGGCCCGTGCGCGTGCCTTTGCTGCGGCCTGCTCTTTTTCCTCGGCCTCGCGCTTGGCCTGGGCGGCCTCCTCGCGCTTTTCGTCACGATCGGCTTTCCTGGCCTCTTCCACAGAATCCTCAATACCAGTGGCCATGTCGGCTGCCTCCTCGTCGGTCAGCACCTTAAGAACAGCCGGGAGAAGCTCTTTGCGTTCATTGCGAACGTACTGCTGGAAACCCTTCTTCAGATCGGCGAGGGCCTTGAGGAAGGCATCATCGTCCTTCGGCTGACCAGACAGCTTTTCCAGCGCGGCGCGCAGGTCCTTGTTGCCCTTCAAGGCATCGGCCGCCAGGTCCTTGGTCTCGGCATGCTTGCGAAGCAATGGCAGAAGATGCTGTTCCTCGATCTCGACATAGTGAGAGAGTTCGTTGCTCAGGTCGGTAAACAGGTTCTCGCGCGTCTTGATCGCCTGGTTCGAGGTCGCGGAGAGCTTGGTGATCAGGTCGGCAGCTTTTTCGGAAGCGGCTTGGATTGTCTGGCGGAGGGTCATGGGAATATCTTTCTCGGATGCTGCCTTGAACTGGAAGCACCAATCAATGCCTCCGCCGAATTGCAGGGGCATCATGTGCTATTACGTCAGGACAGCTCGGGTAGACTCATCCAACGGGGAGGCGCTGAATGTCATGCTGCAGTGCGGCATAACACCTCTTGGTGACCTTAGGTTGCAATAAGCGGCCGTTTTGTGGAATAGGCGCTTCCGCATGCGCTTGTCACGAAACCCTGATGGGTTTTTGACGGTCGGCGGCGCAGACCTCCTGCAGTATGGTGAGAACGATCCCGAGGCATTAAAGAGGGCCAAGCCTGAAGCTTTTCAATTCTGCCCCAACCAACCTAATCACTGGAAAGAGATCTTCATGCACGAAGGCGAACACCTCCTCCTCAACGGCGAACAGCCTCCTTTTGCGGACCTGATTGGCTTTCGCACAGTTTCGGCTTCGCGTGATGAGGTGGTGGCTGAGCTGCTCGCAACCGAGGCGCTGACAAACCGCAACGGCGTCCTGCATGGCGGAGCCATCATGGCCTTCGCTGATCACCTTGGAGGATTGGGCGCTATTGCAAATCTCCATACGGGCCAGGCAACCACAACCATCGAAAGCAAGACAAATTTCCTGCGCCCTGTCTCCGTGGGAGATGTGCTGCGCGGAGTTTGCGTTCCCCTTCACAAGGGTCGGACGACGCAGGTTTGGCAGACGACGGTCACGCGCCGTGACGGGAAAGTTGTCGCCATCGTCACACAGACGCAAATGGTGCTGGATCAGTTTCAAAGAGCCTGATCGCAGGCAGGGGCCATCGGAAGGGTCCATTCACCCGTCGGCCAGACTGCCCGAGATGTGGGACTGCTTTCTGCGGTGCCATGGAATTGGTGCCCATCTGCCGGGAAGGCAATTGACGTGAAGTTTCGCGTGCTCCCTTCGTCAGATTTTTGCAGGCGGCGGGACCGTCAAGTTGATCTGTCAGTTCCGCCGAGTGCGAGTTCCGGAGGATTAGGTGGAGCAAATTGTCATCGCGATCGGATGACCGACGGGTGCGATCAGTGCTTTGAAGAAAGTCTTCGTCCGGCTTTCGCTCCACCAGGGCCCCATAAGCCGACCATCCCGGGCGAACTGCACAGGACACTATCCCTATAGCTGCCGCCGCGGGACGGTCCGCATCCGGCACCAGCGGCGACATTTGCGTGTGCTCTATGCCATGACACTGGCCGCGGCGCAGGATCTCGGTGGACAACGAGAAGTCCGACACGATATTTTCTGGCCAGAGATAAGGCCCCGCGCCGGACATGAACCGGTCTCACCCCGCGTCAGCCCTGCGCCCTCATAGATCTCCACGAAATAGGCGCGGTTAACGTCAAGCCACTCGCCCAGCAGAGTAAGCGGTCGCTGGCCCCCACTGTCGACTTAGCTTGACGGCTTGAAGTTCCACGGTAGCAGGTCATCGAGGCGGCTTTGTGGATGGCCGGTGGCGATCGCCGTGAGGGTGGCCTTCAGATAGGCAAAGGGCTCAATGCCGTTGATCTTGCAGGTCTCGATCAACGAGGCGATGCGGCCCCAAGCAACGCCGCCTTCGTCGTGACCTGCGAAGAGCGCATTCTTGCGATTGAGGGTGATGGGGCGGATCAGATTTTCGACCCTGTTGGAGTCGATCTCGATGCGCCCGTCGGTCAGGAAAGCTTGCAGCCCTTCCCAGTGGTTATGGATATAGGTGAGTTTTTCGCCCAACCGGGATTTGGTGGAGATCTTTCGGCGTTGCGCCTGCAGCCAGCCGCCGAAGGCGGCCACCAGCGGTGCGGTGCGGGCTTGGCGGGCCGAGAGGCGCTGGCCGGGCGAGACACCGCGGATGTCGGCCTCGACGGCGTAGAGCTCGGCGATGCGGCGCAGCCCCTCAGCAGCGATCTCGGAGCCATCGCGGTCGAAGACTTCCTTCAGTTTGCGCCTTGCATGCGCCCAGCAATGCGCGATCCGAATGGGGGCACCGCCCTTGCGGATCGGTTTGGTCAGCCGGTTATAGCCTGTGTAACCATCGATTTGCAGAATGCCATCGAAGCCGGTCAGGAAGGTCTCGGCATTCTCGCCTGCGCGGCCGGGGGCATAAAAGTAGACCACGCCGGGCGGGTCCTCGCCGCCCCACGGCCGGTCATCGCGCGCCAGTGCCCAGAGATATCCGGTCTTTGTGGTCCCACGCCCCGGGTCCAGCACCGGGGCCGTTGTTTCGTCCATGAACAGCTTGCCCGACCGTTTGAGATGCTCGGCCAGCCGGTCCACCACCGGCGTCAGATGGAACGCGGCCTTGCCCACCCAATCGGCCAGAACGGCGCGGTGCAGATCAAGGCCCGCCCGCGCCAGGATCTGGCTCTGTCTATACAACGGCAGATGGTCCGCATACTTGCTGACCAGCACATGGGCGAGCGTCGCCTCGGTTGGCAGCCCGCCCGTGATCAGGCGGGAAGGTGCTGGTGCCTGAGTGACGCCGTCGGTGCAGGACCGGCAGGCATATTTCGGGCGGACGGTGACGATGACGCGCAGCTGGGCAGGCACGATGTCCAGCCGCTCGCTGCGGTCTTCACCGATCTTGTGCATGATGCCGCAGCCGCAGGGGCAGATCAGGCTGGCGGGCTCGATGACCTCTTCGATACGCGGCAGTGCAGCCGGTAGGTTGCCGATATTGCGCTTCGGCGCGGGCCTGGTCGCCCCCTTGTCCGTCCTGGTGGCCTGCGTTTCCCTCGAAGCCTCGACCTCGGCCAACGCAATGGACAGGTCCTCGAAAGCCAGCTGCCGCTCATCCTCGGTCAGCTTTTCCGACCGCTTGCCATGCAGGGCATGGTTCAGCTCGGCGATCAGATGCTCCTGGCGTCTGGTGATGTCCTTGAGAGCCGCCACCTCTTCCAGCAACGCCTGAACCGCCGCGCGCTGCGCGTTGGGAATGGCGGAAAGATCGAGAACAGAGGCTGCGAACATGCTCTGATTTTATCAAGGATCTCCGGCAAAAACATGGAAAATCAGGCAACTGATTCATTCTGCCGCAGCAGGGGGGCGGGTTTCCAGAGCTTTGACCTTGCGCCAGTCGAGCCCGGCAAACAGCGCCTCAAACTGGGCATGGTTTAGCGCCATGATCCCGTCCTTGATGGCCGGCCAGGTAAAGGTTGTATCCTCCAGCCGCTTGTAAGCCATTACCAGACCGGTGCCGTCCCAATACAAAAGCTTCAGCCTGTCCGCCCGGCGCGAGCGGAACACGAACACCGTGCCGGTGAACGGATCCTTGCGCAGCACCGACGACACCAGTGCAGCCAGGCCATCATGCCCCTTGCGGAAATCGACGGGTTTGGTCGCAACCATGATCCTCACGCGGTTGGAGGGGAAGATCATGGGGTAGCCGCCAGGGCGCGCACGACCATGGCAATCCGCTCCGCCGAGGCCCCGACTTCCAGACGGATCACCACCGCGCCCGCGACGATCTCCGGCCGGGCCACGGCACCGACATCGGCCCGCGGCGCATCTTCAGCGGGGCCGAGCAACAGCGCCGCAAACTCCACCGGATCTTCAGGAGCAGGCAGCACCAGTCGCCCTTTCCGCGCCAGCGTCCGCCAAGAAGAGACATGGTTCGCCGGCACCCCGTGCCGCCGCGCAACGGTATTCACGGTCACGCCCGGCATCAGCGTCTCCGCCACAATCCGCGCCTTTACCTCATCCGGCCACTTCCGGTTCCGACGGCCTCGGCCGCCAGCCGGGAGAAGCTCCAATGCAGACTCCATGGAGAAACTCCGTCCCAACAATCATCACGATCCAATGAACCGATCAGAATGCCGCGCGGAAGGTGGGGGGCAGAGAACGCTTACCCAGCAGATGGCACGCATTGTTCTCGATTTCGGTGGTTCGGGAGAACGGGCGTAATGCTGCCGAAAGCAGCAGCAGATTCACAAGCGCGAGGGGAGTGTGTGAACCCGGAGTTGTAAAAAGCGGAAACCTGACCTTCCGGCCCGAGATCGTTCGCTGTTCTGCCTGCACAGGTGGTAGATTGGCTTATGGAGACTCATGCGTTCCGAGACATGTTTCTGGAGGCGGGCCTTCCAGAGGATCAGATCGGCGAGGTGCTCGGTCATTTCTACACCTTCAACGCTGCACCCGAAATCCTCACACTGACCGATTACGCGACCGCCAAAGCAATCTATGTTGTGATGGATGGCCGAATAGCTTCCCAGGACACTCTCAGCCCTGTTGCACGCTATGTCATCTCCCTCGGCAACCGATTGACCGAATGGGAGACCAAAGGGGGCCAGCTCAACTCCTAACTGTCGCTTCTCGACATCAGATTTACCTGCGCGGCTAAACTAGGAGTAATGATAAGCCGCTGGCTGTGAGGGTGGGGTTGTCTTAGAATGGCGAGGCGCCCAACATCATACGAACCAGCTTATCTTAAAATTCGTCGTCGTCAGCGCCACCTTCTTGAGCGCCCGGTGGACATCTTAAACAGGAACGTTATTGAACGGATCTTCTTCATCTAAATCTAAAAGACTGTCTTCACCTGAAAAATTATCCTCCCGCAGGGTTGGTAACTTAATTGCCGTGACAGCAGTTCGCAACTGCTCTGCTACGAGATATCTGTCCCTTGGGCTGGACGCATAAATTCTATTGAGCAGCGCGGCGATCTCATCTTCAAAGTTCGTCTTGGACATGACAACCTCGATCAATATTGGAGTTGATGTAGACGTCCCTTTAGCAAGTGGATGCTTCAAGCCAAAAGGACGACGCTGAATCTACGTCGCGTTCTTTCAAGATTAGAAATCTTGATGCGGCCGATCACCTGCCGATATACTGATCTTCAGCAATCGTTAAAAAAATCAACTCGTTTTGGAATATGTCTTCTTACAGAATTTTGCGCTCTGATACATATCCCCTTGATTTAAAAGATCACGTCCTGTTCTGGATGTTTTCCGGGGAAAACGCATACTGATCTATCAGCTTGAGATGGAGGGCCCGATACTGGGCATTATGCTGATAGGCCGCAACGGCAGCGATAACCAAATCCCACTCTTTCCGCGTCAGATATTTTGGCGACAATCTGGAAGACGAGCTTGTTTTCCAAGGTTCTGGCATCTCTCGAAAGAGCCCTTCTTTGGCCGCCTTACTTTGCATCAAAAGTACACGGACTGTGATTCTATACAACAAAAGTATTGGGTGAATAAGATATAATTATTCTCTTTATGGTTGTTACCCAAGCTTTAGAATTGAGCCACGGGGCTTTTCTCTGCAATTTTTCCTGCTTCATTTGATGGCGAGGCCCCTCCGCTGCACCTATTCCACGTAACAGCATTGGGCTTGACCTGGACGTTGAATAAATTTCAGTTCGGTTGTTTAGAAATGAAAAAACCTCCGGGCGACTTCTCGCGCAGAGGCAAAGCTCGCGCGAGCCAACCCGCGTCTTTCGCCTCTGGTGGTAGAGGCTGCCATGACATCGATCTTGAACCCGATCACCAACAATCTGGCACATGGCAAGAGGGTCGAGTCCAGGGGGTTCGGTAGCTTTACCAGCAAGATTCGAAATCCAAGAATTGGCCGGGACCCGAGAAGTGGCGGCGCTGTGCAGGTCGAGACCAAGCAGGTCCCGACCTTCAGGGCCTGGAAACAGCTTCTGATGCGGCTGAACCCCGAAAGCTGGCCACCCCTACTTTATCATATCCTTTCCATGCTTGTTCTCCTCCAGTCTGTTCGGGCTGGAGTGACAGGCCGTTGCTTTGTGCGCATGCGCATGCTTCCTACGCCCCCCAGGCTGACCGGAGGTCTGATCTCAAATCGGCGTTGGCAAATATCGGGTAGCCCCGACCGCCGCGGGTCAGATGCGTCTCGCCAGTCTTCAGGCGGGCAGGGTGTAGGGAGAAATAGACGTAATGAATTTCGGTGATGTGCTACTACTGTCCAGCTCTGGTCTCGTGGCGGGGGCGATCAACGCACTGGCCGGTGGCGGAACGATTTTCACTTTCTCAGCGCTGGTTGCCGTCGGTCTTCCCGCGGTGACCGCCAACGCAACGAGTGCAGTCTCTGTTCTGCCAGGCCAGATTGCATCGACCTTTGCGTATCGCTGCAAGATTGCGCGCGCGTTCCGTCGGCTTCTGCCATTTTCCATTGTTTCGGCGATCGGCGGTATTCTGGGTGGCTTGCTGCTGCTCAACACCGAGGAGGGGGCGTTCCGCGCACTCGTCCCTTTTCTGATCCTGTTTGCCGCCGTCCTGTTCATGATCGCACCCCATATCGCGACCTTGGGAGAGCGCCTGGCGTCTCGCCGAAAAAAGGATCCGCCGGGACCGCTCGCGACGGGTCTGCAGGGGTTGGTGGCGATCTATGGGGGCTATTTCGGTGCGGGGATGAGGATCATGATGCTTGCCTCTCTTTTCCCTTACCGAAGGACGTGACTTCCACGCCCTTAACGCTGCCAAGAATTGGCTCGCCTGTATTATGCAAGGCTTGGCCGTGGTTGTGTTCATTGTTTCCGGGGCCATCGACTACGGAGCGGTTGCGATCGTCGCTGTTGCAAGCATTCTTGGAGGATGGGGCAGTGTGACGGTCGGCCGGCTTGTGCCGCAACACATTATCCGACGGTTCGTCATCGTGACCGGACTGGCACTCAGCACATGGTATTTTTTTGCTTAGGCCAGAAGTAGAGCCTCATGCAGAAAGGCGCTTGACCGGTGCCTATGTTCTTTGCGTCGATGTGGTTTTACAGCGGTAAGGCTGCTTCTCTCAAAGTTGCCGTGATCCTAGAATCCGCAACGGCCGAACACAAAGACAGCCGACAAATGTTAAAATAAAGCATCATCGGCGTTGTTGCAAAACTCGACGTGCGGCGGGATTCACGCGGCCGGGCTGGTAGAGTAAGCGTCTCGGAATGAGCAAGCCCGAAGCTGTCCGCTACCGCACGGCGAACTGGAACTCCTACAACAAGGCCCTGAAGCAGCGCGGATCACTGCTGATCTGGCTGGACAAGGACATGGTCTGGCTAGCTTCCAAGGCGGGACGTCCTGGCCGCCCGCCGATGTTCTCTGATGCAGCGATCCAGTTCTGCCTGATGGTGAAGGTGCTGTTCAGCCTGCCGCTTCGGCAAACAACCGGGATGGTGGCCAGCATTCTGAAGATGGCAGGGCTCGATTGGCCGGTGCCGGACTTCTCCACGCTGAGCCGCAGACAGAAGACCCTGGCCGTTCAGATCCCCCACCGCCGTGCGCCGGGACCGGTGAACCTGCTGGTCGACAGCACCGGGATCAAGTTCCTGGGGTGATGAGGGACCGTGGCCCAGTGGGGCCGCGTAAGCCCGATGAACGTGAATGGCTGGCGCGCAAGCACGGCACACACTGCAGGCGACAATACCGCAAGGTCCATCTGGCCATGGACACGGCCACCGGCGACATCCGGGCGGTGGAATTCACCTCAAGCCGCGAAGGCGACAGCCCGGTTCTTCCTGACCTTCTGGATCAGATCCCGGCCGATGAACAGGTCGGCACCGTGACTGGCGACGGCGCCTTTGACACCCGCCGGTGCCACACCGCAATCGTCGATCGCGGCGGCACGGCCATCATCCCTATCCGCAAGAACGGACGCCTCTGGAAGGAGAACTGTCCTGCCGCCCGTGCCCGCAACGACATCCTTCGGGCGAGCAAGCGCTTTGGGCGAGCCAACTGGAAGCACTGGTCCGGCTATCACGCCCGAAGTCGGATCGAAGCGAAAATGCACTGCCTGAAGTCCTTCGGCGAACGGATCGCCTCGCGAGACCCGGACAGGCAAACGGCCAAAATCCACATCCGTGTGGCGCTCATTAACCGCTTCAACGCGCTCGGCACAGCCGAGACCGAACGCGTGGCCTGAGGCTGGCGGGGTAAGGGGAAATCCCGCTTCAATGCCGAGTTCTGCAACAATGCCCGTCTAGGACAGTACCTTGGTTGCGCGTAGGCGTGTCGGGCTCTGCCATGGTGCTGACCTTCCTTGTTTGGGGAGGATAACCGCCAACTCGTATAGAGCTAGAGGGTAGCTTCGGCCCGTCCCTGGCGACGAGGTCGTTTAACAGAGATCAAAATCGGCCGCTGATTGCGGTCTGCATACAGCCATCGCTTTGGTAAGCGACGAGCAGACCAGCCTGTCCGAGATTGACATGCATTCAACCCGCAGGATTGGAGCATAACACCCATATCGGCCGACCATGAAACCCCTGCGCGGCTCTCGCGCGGGGGCTGTTAGTACGATGATACTATCTAATGAAGAAAAACACTTTAAGTTGTGTTGTAGTCAAAAAGTTCCCTCATGGTTTTCATCAGCGTGGATGACACTGGCGCCCGCCATGTCCGTCGCGACGGGATCACCCCCCAGATTGGTGGTGCCCGCTTTACCGTGTTTCGGACAAGCCGCTCGAACTCACGATTGAACTTTCTTTCTTTCCTACAGGCCGGTGGCGAGGATTGCAGACGCCGTGATCCACTCCCCCGTGGAGATCATCGCGGCATGGCCCACGAGGGTGACCAGATCCCGATGCCCCCGCGCCTTAACCCGCAGGACGCAAAAGCCAGTCTCGGCGTTTTGGATGTTTGTTCAGGCTCTCAAGCAAAAGCACGGGCGCAAATATGGGTTCTGGGGCATCAGCAGCCGGAGTGCCCTGGGGTGTTAGTGCAGTGGGCCGGCAGGTCTCCACAAGCGCGCGGGGACGGTCACCTTACGCTAATGCGGCGAAGGAAGCCTTCGAGTTGATCGAAGATTTTCCTAGATAAAAATTTTTCATCAATCGACTGCCCGACAGCCGCAGCTTCCTCTGCCCAACCATCTTGCCTTGGATCACCCGCGGCCGGTCCGGCTTTCCATGCATCTCCAGAATGTTTAACTTGTATTTATTTCAACTTTAGGTTGTATAAGCGAATTTGCCTCGCTGCCGAACCGAGCGGTTCCCTGATAGCGCTCGGCCTGCAGGCACATCATCGTGACAGGGAGACCGCCATGGCCGACACGACCGAGCTGAACATCATCAATCTGCAGGTCGAGGCGCGCGATCAGATCGCCGCCGACAAGGCGAACGGCAGCTATGGGGCGAACCTCCGGGCCGACAGCAAATACTACCTCTGGCAGAGTGAGTTCCAGACGGTCCCGGTCGGCATGCATGAGAGCCCCGAACTGTATGCGGCCGGATTGCGGGACTCGCTGCCTCTCGTCACGACCCTGCGCATTCCCTTCAACCTTCACAGCTTCGACACCCGGGGCAATCTGGACCCTGATTTCGAGCGCTTCCTGAGCGCGGCGGCTAAGGAAGGCTTCACCTTCATCTTCGGTCAGTTCGAGGGCGACGCCCAAAGCCTCGACGTCGAGGGCCCCAACCAGATCGCACAGGCCCGCGACGCGCTGACGGGTCCGGTGTATGACAAGATGGAGGCCGCTTGGACCGACATGTTGAACTGGCTGGACCAGAACCCCGATGTCGACCGGGCGGTTTATGGGCTGGAGGTCATCAACGAGCCCGCCGCCTACAATCAGGCCACCTTCCTGGCAGAGGCCCGCTGGCCCGCCTTGCAGGAGTTTGTGAAGCTTTACGCCGAGCACATGGTCGATCTGGGCCAGATGATCGCCGGACGGTCGGATGCAAAGGTCTTGGTGGGCGGCTGGAACTATTCCGGCCAGTTCGAGGAACTTGAGCGGGTCCAGATGGGCGATGTGACGGCACTCGATTACATCCGCAACGGGCTGGGGGACGATCTGGTCTGGTCGGCGCATTGGTATCCGGGCTGGAACGAGACCCGCGGCATGTCGGACCCCGATCAGCTCCGCGCGGTGCTGGAGAAGGTCTTCAAGCCGATCCTGGGCGATGCGATCATCCTGACCGAGACGAACGCCCCGGGCGACTCCGCCTACAACCTGCGCCACGAGAATGCCGAGGTGCGCGGCCTGACCGCCACCTACGAATGGTTCGCCGACAATGGCATCTCGACGGCCTGGTTCACCGGCAGCCAGTATGGCGCCTCGGTCCTGTCGCGCATGGATGCCGACGGGACCCTGCGCTTCGTGCAGCAAGCCAGCTACGCCGCCGCCCATGACGCGATGACCTTGGGTCATCAGGACCCCGCCCATGCGGCAGGCGAGCAGGTCCACCCCACCCTGATCGAGGGCTGGCTGCGCAACCAGACCAGCGACCCGGACTATGACGCCCGCAATCCCTTCGACGCGGCGCGCTATCTGGGCCTGGCCGCCGGGCATGGGGGCAATGACACGATGATGGGCCATGCCCAGGCCAACAACTTCCTTTATGGCGGCACCGGCAACGACATGGTGATCGGCAATGCGCTGGACGATTTCCTCTATGGCCAGGACGGCAATGACGTGGTCCATGGTGGCGGCAGCGGCCATGACCACCTGTTCGGCGGGCGCGGCAACGACACGCTGATCGCGGGCAACGGCGTCACCCAGATGCATGGCGGAGCGGGGGCCGACACCTTCGTGCTGAATCCGCGCGGCAAGACGATCATCGTCGACTTCAACCCCTCTGCCGGCGACAGCTTCAGCATCGACGGGCTGTCCCTGACCCGGAGCCAGTTCATCGGCAATGCCCGCAGCGTGAACTGGGACAATCACGGGGCGCGCGACATGATCGTGACCCTGCCCGACGGCGGCTCGATCACCTTCGTGGGGATGGGAGAGCGCATCCAGGAGGTGGCAGGCGCCCTGCGCGTGCCCCAGGCAATGCCCGACCTGCCCCAGCCTCAGCCCGCCCCGGAACCTCAACCCGAGCCTCAGCCGGTGCCACAGCAACCTGCGCCGCTGCCCCAGACCCCCACCCTGCCCGAACAGAACGGCGGCGACGGCGACAACCGTGCCAACCTGATCCGGGGCGACTGGCGGGACGACGTGCTGCGCGGCAATGGCGGCAATGACGTGATCTACGGGAATGGTGGCAACGACCGGCTGTCGGGGGATAGCGGAAACGACACGCTGTACGGCGGTCAGGGCAACGATCTGCTGTCCGGAGGCTTGGGCGACGACCTTCTGAACGGCGACGGCGGCAACGACACGCTGGACGGCAACGACGGGACCGACAGGCTGCACGGTGGCCAGGGCAACGATCTGCTGCGCGGCGGAACCGGCAACGACCTGCTGTTCGGCGAGGCAGGGAACGACACGCTGTCCGGCGGCAACGGCAGCGATACCCTGTCGGGCGGAGGCGAGAACGACCTGCTGCGCGGCGATGCCGGCAACGATGTCCTGCGCGGCGAGACCGGAAACGACACGCTGGAGGGCGGCGCCGTGGCCGACACGCTTTATGGCGGCCAAGGCAACGACTTGCTCCTCGGCGGCAGCGGCAACGATCTTCTGCACGGCGATGGCGACGACGATCGCCTGCATGGCGGCACGGGCTGGGATCTGGCCTATGGCGGCGCCGGAGCCGACACCTTTGTCTTAACCAGCAGCGGTTCCGGGAACATGCTGACCGTGGCGGATTTCCGGACCGGCCAGGGCGACATGCTGGAGATTGAGGGCAGCCTTCTGGGCACCACCATCTCGATCGCCGCCCTCGCGCAGCGGACCACTATCAACCGCGACGGCACGCTGATTGAGTTCGACCAGGGCAGCAGCATCCTGCTCCAGGATCACTACCAGCAGCTGACCGCCGACAACGTGGACTTCATCTAAAAGTCGTGGCACGGCGCAGGCTGCGGATCATCGGATGCGCGCATTCGATCATCCTCACCTCACGTCCCGCTGCAAGATGCGAGATTTTCTTGTTCATAGATCAGGCCATCGCCTTCCCGGGCTTGGCGCCGAAGGGCTCAACCTCGTCTTCGTCGATCACCCGGGGTTTACAGCCACGCATGAAAAACCCTCGAAGACCCACACAGCGTGATGCAAACACCCGTATTCGTTCAGGCCCTGCGCTATCGACCGTGCACGATCTAACTTTCATACGGTTTCTTAAGACCCTGCCTGCGTCGATCTGACTGCCGCCGCTGCCTACCATAGGTGCTTTGAGGGGCAGTGGCTTCCGATTATGGGACGGCAGAGGCCTGAGGACAGGCGGCCAACCCAACACGTCTTAAGAATGATTTATAAAGTTTAAAACAACCTTGAGTTGTTAACGCTATTAGGACATGGTCCGCATATGTCCGGGTAAGGTTCTCACCAGTTGCTTCGTGTCATTCGTTCCGCTTCCCGTTCGTGGACTGTCGATGGCGACAACGGTTTTGGATTCCTGCGGTCGCGACATGCGATCCGAGGAGCAGACGGAGAACAAAGTGACCCTTTCGGCCTCATCAAACATCTTCACCATCGGCCACAGCCTCGTGGGCCTGGAAATGCCCCACATGATGAACAGCATGGGGCGCGGGGGGGTCACCGATTATCAGGTGATCATCGGTGCCCCGCTGCGGGTCAGCTGGGAGAGTTCCGGCGCCAGCTTTGCGCAGGGCAAGGACTCGCGCAAGGCGCTGGCGACCGGGGACTATGATGCCGTGATCATGACGGAAGCGATTCCGCTGGACAGTCATCTGAAATGGTCCGGGACGGTCCAGAATGCCCTGCGGTTCGCCAATCTGGCCTATTCGGCCAATCCCGACGTGCAGACCTATATCTACGAGACCTGGCACGGCTTCGACTTTCACAAGGGCAACCTGAGGGACTGGCGCGCGGGGTTGGACAGCTTCGGGCCGAAATGGGAAAGCATCCTCGACGGCGTGAACGAGGCCCTGCCGGCAGATGCCAAGCCGATGCTGATGATCCCCGCCGGCCAGGCCATGGCCAACCTCTATGACGCGATCGCGGCGGGCCAGGTTCCCGGCGTGACGTCGATCCGGCAGTTCTTCGTCGATGACATCCACCTGAACATCAACGGCAATTACTTCGTCACGATGGTTCATCAGGCCACCTTGTATGGCGAGAACCCCGATGGCCTGCCGGAACGGACCTTCAGCCCCTGGGGATCCTACCCGGCGGTGAACCCCGCGCTGGCGGATGCCCTTCAGAAGGTCGCATGGGAGACGGTGAACGAATACGACCGCGATGGCGTCAACGACAATGGTGCGGGACCCGCGCCCGTCGACCCTGAACCCGTCGATCCCTCCCCGGCAGAGCCCGAACCTGTGGATCCGAAGCCTGTAGACCCGGCCCCCGTCCAGCCGACGCCCACGGGCGCCATTCGGGGAAATGATCAGAACAACATTCTTGAAGGGGGCGGTGGGAACGACCGGATCTTCGGCTTCGGCGGCAATGACACGATCTATGGCAAGGGCGGCGCCGACGAGATGCATGGCGGCCTGGGCAACGACCTCTACTTCGTGAACGAGCGCGGCGACCGGACGATCGAAAGGACAAACGAGGGGTACGACGAGGTCAGGTCGGCCATCGACTGGACCTTGGCCGCGAATACGGAGGCGCTATTCCTGCGAGGAACGGCGGATCTCGACGGGATCGGGAACGCCTTGGGCAATCGCCTTGTCGGGAACAACGGAGCGAACACCCTGTCCGGGATGGCCGGAAGCGACGTCCTGAGAGGAGGGGGCGGCAACGATCGTCTGATTGGTGGGTACGGAAACGATACGCTTTCGGGCGACAGCGGCCAGGACACCCTGGATGGCGGCGCCGGGAACGATGTCTATACCGGCGGGGCGGGACGTGACGTGTTCATCTTCCTGTCGGGCAGAGATATCGTGAAGGACTTCCAGGTCGGCTTCGACACCGCCGAGCTGATCGGCGACGGAAGGATGACCTGGCAGAACAGCAACCAGGGCCTTGTCATGAGGCACGACCAGGGCACGGTCACCTTCGAGGGCCTGGGCATGGAGGACGTCAGCTTCATCCTCTGACCTCCGGTCTTTGGGTCGTTTCAGAGATTGCCGCGGTCAATAAAAAAGGGGCGGCCAAGCCGCCCCTTCTCGGTCGTGGTTCCAGGGATCACTCCGACTTGTCGCTCGTTGCCTTTCCGGCCGGGTTCTGAGTATCAGAGCCAATGTCCTTGCCGGCGGTCAAGAGGAAGTCGACCGTGTCCATCTGGACCTTCTTGGCCACTTCCGCATACGCAGCCATTTGTTCGGCAGCGGTTTCCGCGGTGGCAGACGCGAAGTCGCTCATGGCCTTGGCATATGCGGAAGGCTCGTTCTTCACCGCGGCCAGCTCGCCAATGCGGGTGATCGCGTCCTTGGACCAGCGGGCCGAAATCTCAGTCGAGCGCTCGGCCGCGGTCAGCGCCATGCGTGCCAACTTTTCACCAAGCAAGCTCTGCGACTTCATGGCGTCCTGCATCGACGAGGTGCTGAAAGGAAAGTTAGCCATCATGTCCTGCATCATTTTCATATGATCGGGGGTTTTTGCCATATCGCCCACTCCTGGTGCTGCACCGATTGAGAGACCGGGGAACGTATCGCTGCTTCCATCCCGTGCTACCGAGTAGATGCTGCAGTGCAGCATTGCAAGCTTCTGGTGTTGCGTGGCAGCATTATCCACCCTGCCCCAGTCCCGCCTTCGGCTGCGCTACCGCAGTCGTCGAGCGTTGTCTGTGGCCTGCTGATGAACAGGGGCCAGCACCAGGCCACCGGCATCCATGCTGCGGGTGATTATCCGGGTTCCATGCGCCATCCAGCGGTCGGCAAGACCTGCCATGTCGCCCGTGTTCAAAGGGCGCCCGCCAACCATCACGCGGCTAAGATGCTGCGCCTGCTTGGAGGCATCCACCAGCAACGCCGACCAATGGGCCACAATGACCTGGTTGACCTTCGAGATGGCCACCACCTTTTCAACCACCATATCGGTGATCTCTGCATAGTCGCCTTCGGCAGGGCGACAGGCGGCATTGCCCATGATACTCACGCGCGCACTTATCACACTGCCCGAGGCCGCCATCGTCTCGCTTGCCCGCAAGCCTGTCGTCATCATGCCAAGGCCGGCGCATGCCAGCTCTGTCCATGCATTCATGCCAGTCATCATCTGCCTGTCCTTGTTCGGGTCGGACGAGGCAAGGGCACAGCGACAGGCACTGCTACCCTTGTCTCGATGCCGTGGAGATGCAGCGGTGCTGCTTGCAACGATGTTCCCCTCCACGGAGAATGGATTGGCTTCTACGCGGTGTCGCTGCGATGAGCCTGGAGCGGACTGAGCCCCTGCTCCGAGCCGCGCTGCGCAAGCCGGAGCACCGCAGCCCGGCGATCCATCCAGTTCTGCATGGTGCTGGTGGCAAATTCCTTTTGAACCTCTGCGATATCCTTTAGCGACCGGGACCGCATCAGCTGCCGAGAGGCTTGGGCATTGGCGCGAGCGGCCCTGCCAAACCAGTCCATCCAGGCAAAGGAAATCTCCGACACGACCTGCGTCGAGACAGCCGGCGAACTCTTGGCGGCCTGCAGGTCGCCGAATATTTTCCGTGCTGTGTCGCCATAGACCGACATTGCCTCGCGGGTGTCTGCCGCGATCTTTTGCGTCCGCCCGGCAAGGGTCCCGGCGATGTCATGGGTGCGGGCCTCGGCGGCGGTCGAGCCCTCATCCATCACCTGGGCAACCGTCTCAGTGACTTCACGGGCGGCGCGTTCCGCCGCCTTTCGGGTACGGACGGCAGCACGCTTGGCTGCGGCGGCTTGCTTTTCCTCTTCAGCCTCTCGCTTGGCCAGTGCCAGTTCTTCAAGCTTCTCGTCACGCTTCTCCTTGCGGATCTTTGCGGCCCGTGCGCGTGCCTTTGCTGCGGCCCGCTCTTTTTCCTCAGCCTCGCGCTTGGCCTGGGCCGCCTCCTCGCGCTTTTCGTCACGATCGGCTTTCCTGGCCTCTTCCACAGCATCTTCGATACCAGTGGCCATGTCGGCTGCCTCCTCGTCGGTCAGCACCTTAAGAATAGCGGGGAGAAGCTCTTTGCGTTCATTGCGAACGTACTGCTGGAAACCTTTCTTCAGATCGGCGAGGGCCTCGAGGAAAGCATCATCGTCCTTCGATTGACCAGACAGCTTTTCCAGCGCGGCGCGCAGGTCCTTGTTGCCCTTCAAGGCATCGGCCGCCAGGTCCTTGGTCTCGGCGTGCTTGCGCAGTAAGGGCAGAAGATGCTGTTCCTCGATCTCGACATAGTGAGAGAGTTCGTTGCTCAGGTCGGCAAACAGGTTCTCGCGCGTCTTGATTGCCTGGTTCGAGGTCGCGGAGAGCTTGGTGATCAGGTCGGCAGCTTTTTCGGAAGCGGCTTGGATTGTCTGGCGAAGGGTCATGGAAATATCTTTCTCGGATGCTGCCTTGAACTGGAAGCACCAATCAATGCCTCCGCCGAATTGCAGGGGCATCATGTGCTATTACGTCAGGACAGCTCGGGTAGACTCATCAAACGGGGAGGCGCTGAATGTTATGCTGCAGTGCAGCATAACACCTCTTGGTGACCTTCGGTTGCATAAAGCGGCCCTCTCTCGGAATAAGCCCATGTGGCCGTCAACCAGGACATGGTGAGCATTCGTCGCTGCGCCGTAGCTTGAGCCGGCGGGATGCCGCAGAACACTTTGGTTGGCTCATCTGCCGTCATCGCAACCTCCATCAGCAGAGTGTTGCGACGACAGGTTGAGACCACCGTTGCCTTTTTCTGAAAACCCCGGCGCGATCCCTCGCCCCAGGGTTTTCAGATTCATCACACCAATATGGAGAGGAAGGCAGGGTCAAGGTTGAACTAGGGGCCACTTTCCGGGGTATGTTGGGGTCTCTAGACTCGACCACAGCAACTCCTCCCTGGCATGATGGCTCCGGATGCGGTCGTGCAGCCAGACTCCAAATTCGGCCATCGTGAAGGTTTTGGAGACCAGGGCTTCCGTTCCAGAAAGGAAAATGAGTTGCTCTACATCGTCCAACTCCCTGACTGCCGCCATGACTAGATCTGCCGCCGTTGACATGCTCATGCCGCACCTCCAATCAGCCTACGGGCATCGGCCCAGAAATCCGGGTTCTTATATGCGTCAGGAAGGGCATGGATTCCGTAGCCGGTCCACACGATGATCTTCGCCACAAAGTCGAGCGGGATCTGGCAAGGCGCCGCCATTATGGTGCTCTCACGCTCATGTAGGCTGGTGTTTAAAGCCTTAGTCTCCTCATCCTCTCCGGTAGGACTAATATTGTAGACGGGACCCTCTTCTTTCCGCAAATTCTCCCACTCGCGGAACAAGTTCATGATGGGTGTTTGGGTCGCAACCGCAGACAAGCCGCTATCAGTCGCGTAAATCGCGTTCATGGGGGTTCCCTTTGGGCATGTTGCGCATCACAATTTGCGCTGATATCCTGATATCTTTAGAGAGGTGAACGCGTCAACAGAAATTCAATCAAAAGTTGAAGATCTAACAGGTTATGTGGATGTCAAATGCCTAAATTGAACGAAGCTGTTCTGGTGCGGATGAATGCTGATCTGGTCGAGATGCTGGACGAGTTCAGACGCAACCAACCAGACCTGCCAAGCCGTCCAGAGGCGGTTCGGCGTATCGTTTCAAAAGTACTTGCAAAAAAGGCCACCAGCGACGGCTTCTGACTGAGGAGCGGCAACTGGTGCAGCGAGGGAGCTGCAATTTGCGCTTCAGTGTTTTTGCGTACAGGTGACAGATGTCGTGTCAGGGTCCGTATCACCGTTCCCTTTTCCAACGACGGCGGTTGATCCCCTTAGACAGCCCCATTTCGTCTTGGCGCATGACGGTGGCGGGGACCAGGCCGGGTCCTGATAAAGAGGACGAAGAGGATGGGCGTCCGAAGGCTTTCAGGTTTTTTCTGCAAGTCACACTCGCCGATGGTGTGAAATCGCTCGCGGATGACCTGCCTTTCGCTCAGAGGGGGTCCCTAACAGGACTGGAAGACGCGTGTTCGCTTCCAGTCTTCATCGGCCCCGCCTTCAGGGCTTCCTTCCTGCTGCCACAGAACATAGGCCCGTTCGCGCAGATGCTGGTCGAAAGCTCGGTGCCAATACTCTTCCGCACGCCCGTCAGGTTGCCCCTCCTGGTCCCACAGGGCATACGCCTGCTCGCGGACGGCCTGTTCCAGACCCGATTTTGTCTCGGATGTAGTGCCGATCTCATCGCCATAGGGCTGCATTCTGCCCCCGCGGCTTTGATGCAGTCGAGCCGTCAAGCTTGACAGTTGTGCAGCGGGGACCAGCTGTCCATAGGCAGCGGCTTCCAATGCCTTGGCCTGATAATCAGCATCGGTGACGGCTCCACTGGCATCATCGAGTGTGACCGGATACGTGTGGAGTACACGTTTGTTGCTGTCGCAGACATCAATAAGACGCTCTGCCATGACCATATTCCTTTGACGGGTACCAAATTCTTTCTTGGCACCTGTCACAGCCTTACGCCTGATGGGCATGCATAGATACGTTAATCTCATAGGTTGTGCAAATTTATATTTTATCATGTTAAGATTGAAATATGGTCAGCCGCACTGTGATCCATGCTGCACTGAGGGACGAGCATCCCGTGGACTGTCGCCGAGTGTTGATTTGCCGGTTGAGGCTCCATCGGGCGGGGTGGCCAATATCCGTGGGGAAGACTTTTGCCGCTTTGGGATGCGCTTGAGGGCCGTGTCCCAGCAGTTGGTATAGGAAACCGCGCGCGGAGCCCCGGCGTAGCGTAGCGCGCGGCCGGTGGTGACGCTGGTGGTCATCGCCGGTCTTCGGAATGGTTTGGGTTGCGCGGCCTTGAACCAGATGGAGATGACGATGACCGACGAGAGAATGGCACTGATTGATCGATCAAGACGCAGGCCAACACGGATCTGATGCGCGAGATGCTGGCCTTTGCGGCCGACTGGATCATGGAGTTGGAGGTGGAGCTGCGCACCGGTGCGGTGAAGGGCAAGCGGTCTTGCCCGGCGCACGCTGATCGAGGGCGCCTGGAGCTGCCGGATGCAGGCCCGTGTCAGCCCGAAGCTCCTTACCCGGCTGGAGGCGTTGCCTTAGATAGCTCGCAACATTGTATGCAAGGGGCAGCTCAGGATGTGCCAGCGCTACGAGGGAATGGCACTCTTGCAGGATGGCGAAACCTTCTACCCCCTGCTTGAAAAGCCTGTGTGACCCTGCGGCAGCGGCACGGAAACGAGTTTCTAGATATTCGAAGGACCGAGACGGCCACGGGCACCTTGGTCTGCGTTCCAGACCTACTGCTTGCCTGTCCAAACAACGCTGTCGCCGGGACTTTTCCCGCGACCATGACGAGACCTCCCTGCCGTCAGACTCGATTTGAAGACATGCCGCCAATCGGAAACATGTCCTCGCCATAGTGGGGCAGCTTGACGTGATGGGAACGGCACAGCCAGCGGACATCGAGAGGCTGATCATAGCGGTCGTGATGGGCGTCGACGACGCTCACCCCGCAGACCTCACAGGGCTGCTTCTGGAGCTGGCCAGACATGAGCGCGCGTTGCACGGCGAGATGTGCACGGTACTTGGAAAGATTGGCTCGGCGCCAGTTGGTCTGACGACTGTCACTTTTCAGAACAGGTGGTTTCTGATCCGGGGGCGTCTTCGCGTCCGGCTTGCGTGTCATCTGGCCCTCCGGTGTTTCGCCATCCCGTGGCGGGATCGGCACCCAGGCTGCAGTGAACGTGCTGCAGCGCAAAGGCATGATACGATCATCTTTCGGTGGTCCACAGCCGGAACCTGCGATTGCCGGTCACTTCGCGGGTCAGACCGAGATCGTTCAGGCGCTTCAGCATGCGCTCGGCCGTAGGGCGGCTGATGCCAGCGCGCGTCTCCATCTCCATGGCCGAGACGAAGGGCCGGGCCGCCAGCACCGCGATGACCCGGGCGGCGTTGTCGCCCTTGATGCCGGCGGTGGCGGCCCGGGCCTGCTCGGACCAGGCACCGATGCGCAGGATCAGGGCCCGCGCCTCCTGCGCGCCGGCGCGCAGCGCGGCAAGATGTGTGGCCAATCGATCGGCGGGCGGACCATAGCCGGTCCAGACCCGCCGCCCATGCCGGCCGAAGGGGACGAAGCGCAGCCCCTCGGCCCCTGCCGCCATGTGGCGCGCCGACCAGACGGCAGGCTCGGCCACCTGCCCCGGCGGCGACAGCTCGGCCATGCGCCACAGGGCGAGAGCCGCAGGGCCGCGTGCCAGCGGGTGCAACGCCGTAAAGGCATCGACGGCCGCTAGGAACTCAACAGCCGCGCCATCGAATTCCCTGCCCTGGAGGCGCAGGTCCATGCTGGTCGCCGATGGCTCGTCGGATGCGGCGCGGCGGTGCAGACCCAGAAAGGCCGGCAGGTCCGCCAAGGCCCCCTGCCCTTCCAGCCGCCGGACCGCCCACCGCGCCAGACGCAACGCCTCCGGGTCGGATGCTGCGCGGGCCTCCATCAACTCGCGGCCGATCTCGTCACAACCCAGCATCAGCCCCTGCGCCAGCAGCATCGCCTCGACCTCGATGTAGACCAGGCGTTCGCGGGCCCCTGCGGCCTCCGCCGCGGGCAGCGCCAGCAAAGTGGCCTCTAGCACTACTTTGGCAGAATTTTGCTGATCCGATAATCTGCGGATTCACGGGAGGCGTTTTGGGTGATTCATAGGGAGCCAGCTTTGAGGGAGGCTGGCGGTTTATGGGGAACTGGCGGAGCGATCTGGAAACCTGGCTGGCGCCGTTTGTTGCGGCGCTTGGGCACAAGACGCGGGGGCGGATGTGTCCGGCCTATGTTGCCGGGCTCATTGGCCCGGGTGATCGCAAGAGCGTGCAGCCGATGGCGGCACGGGACGGGGCGGTCGGCTATGACCAACTGCATCATTTCATCGCCGACGGGGTCTGGGACAGCGCGCCGCTGGAGGCGGTCTTGCTGGCCGAGGCCGACAGGCTGGTTGGTGGCGATGACGCCTTTCTGGTCATCGATGATACCTGTCTGCCGAAGAAGGGTGAACGCTCGGTCGGGGTTTCGCCGCAATATGCCTCATCGCTTGGCAAGACCGCGAATTGCCAGTCGCTGGTCTCGGTAACGCTGGCCTCGCGCGAGGTGCCGGTGGCGGTGGGGTTGCGGCTGTTTCTACCAGAGGTCTGGACCAACGATCCCGACCGCATGGCCCGGGCCCGGGTGCCGGACGATCGTCAAACGGCCCTGAGCAAACCTGAAATTGCCATCGAGGAGATCGACCGGGTGAGGGCTGCGGGTGTCCGCTTCGGCTGCGTGCTGGCCGATGCGGGTTACGGATCGAGCGGGCCTTTTCGCCAGGCCCTGAGCGCGCGCTCTCTCGCTTGGGCGGTCGGCCTGTCACGGCGCCAGAACGTCTATCCGGCAGATGTCGGGCTGGTCTTTCCCGAGGCCGGGCGCGGCCGACGCCGCAAATATCACCTCCCAGACCGCTTTGCCGTTTCCGCCGAACAGATGCTGGAGGACGAGAAATGGCGGAAGGTCAGCTGGAGGCGAGGGACCAAAGGCAGGCTGAATTGCCAGTTCGCCGCAACCCGTGTCCACATCGCCGATGGCCACCGACATCGCATGGCAGATGGCCGTGTGCAAGCCATGCCCGGTGACGAGGAGGTTTGGCTGATTGGCGAACGCCGTGCGACCGGCGAGCGGAAATACTACGCCTCGAACCTGCCAGCCGACACCAACCTCAAGGCGCTTGCCGCCGCCGTCAAGGCCCGATGGATCTGCGAACAGGCGCATCAACAACTCAAGGAGGAGCTTGGTCTCGATCATTTCGAGGGACGGTCCTGGACGGGTATTCACCGACACGCGCTGATGACGATGATCGCCTACGCCTTCCTGCAATCCCGCCGCCTCAAGGCCGCGGGACGGAAAAAAAAGAGTCCCCGGACCGCCCCCGCAACCAACCATGCCAGCCGTCAGGCAAGCCATCCTCGACGCCTTCGCGAGACCACCACCAGGACGCTGCCCTCATTGTGAAAGGCTCATCGCAGAACGCCCAGAAAAAATTCTGCCAAAGTAGTGCTAGGGTCTAGACTCATTGAGTTTCAGAGCCAGAACAGGACGGTTGCAGCCAAAGCGATAGCCGAAAGGTATGTCTCCGGGCACCTGTCGTAACGCGTGGCCACCCGCCTCCAGTCTTTCAGCCGACCGAACATGATCTCGATGCGATTGCGCCTTTTGTAGCGGCGCTTATCGTATTTCACGGTCTTTTTGCGGGACTTCCGGCCGGGGATGCAGGCTTTTATGCCCTTGTCTTCCAACATTTCTCTCAGCCAGTCCGCGTCGTAGCCCCTGTCTGCCAAGAGCCAGTCGGCCTTCGGTAGGCTGCCCAGCAGCGCCGCCGCCCCCGTGTAGTCGCTGACCTGCCCTGCCGTCATGAAGAACCGGATCGGTCGGCCTTTCGCATCAGTGACGGCGTGCAGCTTTGTGTTCATGCCGCCCTTCGTTCGACCGATCTGGCGACCGCGCCCCCCTTTATGGATGGCCCGCCCCTCCCGCCGATCTCCGTGTAGGATGTCGGTGTTCAATGGAGGAAGGAGCGGACCATGAGCATTGTGATCGTTGGCATCGACCTAGGCAAGAACAGCTGCAGCATCGTCGGTCTCGACAGCCTGGGGACAGTGGTGGTGCGACGGCGATTGCGTCGTGACGGCGTCATCGCCTTCGCGTCGAAGCTGCCGGCCTGCATCATGGCCATGGAGGCGTGTTGCGGCGCTCATCACATGGGACGGTCGCTGGCAGCACTGGGGCATGAGGTCCGGCTGATGTCGCCGGAATATGTCCGGCCTTACGTCAAGGCGCAGAAGAATGATGATCGCGACGCTGAGGCCATTGCCGAAGCGGCAACCCGACCCACCATGCGCTTTGTCGAACTCAAGAGCGAGGAGCAACTCGACGTCCAGACGTTGCATCGGGTGCGGGATCGACTGGTCGGAGAACGCACGTCGCTGACCAACCAGATCAGGAGCCTTCTGCTGGAACGGGGACATGTCGTAGCACAGGGCCATGCCCGGTTGCGCCACCTGCTCGCTGACATGCTCGACCCCGGCACGGGCAGCCTCAGTCCCCGCATGGCTTTCCTGCTCGGCGACATGCGCACGCGGTGGGACGAGCTTGACCGCCGCATTGCCGCTTTTGACGCCGAGTTCGCGGCCATGGCTCGGACCGATGAGCGAGCACGGCGGCTGACAAGCATTCCGGGCATCGGTGCGCTGAATGCCACCGCATTGGTCGCCGCTGTCGGCAACGCCGCGACATTCACGAAAGGACGCAATCTGGCCGCCTGGCTGGGTCTGGTGCCCAGGCAGGCGACAACAGGAGGCAAACCGAAACTGCTCGGGATCACGAAGCGCGGCAGTCGATACCTGCGCAAGATGCTGATCCAAGGCGCGCGATCTGCCATGCCAACACTGGCAAAAGCGAATTCTGCCGTAGGCGCCTGGCTGCGTGCACTGCTTGTGCGCACCCATCCCAACGTCGCTGTTGTCGCCCTTGCTGCGAAGATGGCCCGCACTGTCTGGGCGCTTCTGCGGCACGGGCGAAACTATGAAGCCGTGCCGCAGGCGGCCGGTTGAGGAACACGCGCCCGTCTTGAACACAGCCGGGCGCAACGAGCTGCGAGTGGTGAAAGGAAGATGGCCTGACAGTTGATCGGCGTTGCAAAAACCTCCGGCGCAAAATGGCCCACTGAGGCCGGCCCCTTTATGAGGATTGTGACGCGCGGATCTCCATCTTGGCGGCGGCCTTTGTGCCGACATGCCGGATACGTTTGTGCAGACTGATCATGTCATCAAAAATTTCCGCTTGCAGACGGGGCGGGCCATACGTTTTGGCCCGCAGGCTGCAAGCCGTGCGATGCGCTTTCAGATAAGTCGCGTCGATCATGATCGTCTTCGGATCCGTGCCTTCAGCGGCCAGGCCCACCATGATCCGGGCGAAGACCCCGTTGTCGCTCCAACGCTTCCAGCGATTGTAGAGGGTCTTGGCCGGTCCGTATTCCCTCGGTGCATCGCACCATCTCAAGCCATTGCGATTGATGAAAATAATGCCGCTCAGGACACGCAGATCATCGACACGTGGCCGGCCATGGCTCTTGGGAAAGAAAGGGCGAAGCCGCGCCATCTGTGCTTCGGTCAGCCAGAACAAGTTGCTCATTCATCAGGTCTCCTTGCAGAGCCTGAATCATGTCAAACGTCTGAAATCAATGGGTCTAAAACCTACAACCGCGCACGCCGTCAGAGCTGCAATACAACGATCGCTAGCTTCGTTTGCAACGCGGAGCCGGGAGCTTGGGATCACCCCAAGACGGTCGCAAAGTGGCGCAAGCAGGTCATCGACAGCCCTTGTGCGACCCCTCCGGTCACCATGAGCCATCGGGCCGGCGATACATCTTGCTATCTGGACCTGATCCAGCGCCTGATCCGCAAGATGTATGCCGAAAAGCCCGCCTGGTCGAAGACCAACAACCTGGCCGCCTCGACCCAAGACCCCTGACGTCAGACCCGTTCCAGGGCGATCGCGATGCCTTGGCCTGCGCCGATGCACATCATCGACAAAGATCGCCGTCCGCCGATGCGCAGCAGTTCCAGCGCCGCCGCGCCGGTGATGCGCGCACCCGACATGCCCAAGGGGTGGCCAAGCGCGATGGCGCCGCCATTGGGGTTCACGCGCGGGTCGTCGTCGGCGATCCCCAGATCCCGCAACGTCGCCAGACCCTGGCTGGCAAAGGCCTCGTTCAGCTCGATCACGTCGAAATCGGCCTGGCCCATGCCCAGCCTGGCCATCAGCTTTCGCGAGGCGGGCGCCGGGCCAAAGCCCATGATGCGCGGCGCGACACCCGCTACGGCCCCGCCCAGCACCCGGGCGATGGGCGTCAGGCCGTGACGGCGCGCGCCTGCCTCGGAGGCGATGATCAGCGCCGCCGCCCCGTCATTCACACCCGAGGCATTGCCCGCCGTGACCGTCCCGCCCTTGCGGAACGGGGCCTTCAGCGCCGCCAGCGCCTCGAGGGTCGTGGCACGGGGATGTTCGTCCCGATCCACGATGCGCGGATCGCCCTTGCGCTGCGCAACGCTGACCGGGGTGATCTCCTGCGCCAGCCGGCCATCGGCCTGCGCCCGGGCGGCCTTGTCCTGCGAGCGCAGGGCAAAGGCATCCTGATCGCCGCGGCTGATGCTGAAATCCTCGGCGACGTTTTCGGCTGTCTCAGGCATGGACTCGACGCCGTACTGCGCCTCCATTAGCGGATTGACGAACCGCCAGCCGATGGTCGTGTCGTGAATGGCGGTGCTGCGCGAGAACGCGGCCTCGGCCTTGGGCATCACGAAGGGGGCGCGGGACATCGACTCGACCCCGCCGGCGATCATCAGATCGGCCTCGCCAGCGCGGATGGCGCGGGCGGCGGCGATGATCGCATCCATGCCCGATCCGCAAAGCCGGTTGATGGTCGTCCCGCCGATCTCGACCGGCAGGCCGGCCAGCAGCAGCGACATGCGCGCCACGTTGCGGTTGTCCTCGCCCGCCTGATTGGCGCAGCCGAAGATCACGTCATCGACCGCCTGCCAGTCGACGCCCGCATTGCGCGCCATCAGCGCGCGCAGCGGGATGGCCCCCAGATCGTCCGCCCGGACGGAGGACAGCGCGCCTCCGAACCGGCCGATGGGCGTGCGGATGTAGTCACAGATAAAGGCCTCGGTCATTTCACAGCTCCGGAACGGTCAGGTCAGTCACGGCGCCGTCGACATGCAGCGGCGCGCCGGTCAGGGATTGCAGGTCGTCGAACGATAGCGCGGCCAGCTTTTCGCGCAGCACGAAGCGTCCGCCCTCGATGTCCACCACCGCCAGCGAGGTATAGACCCGCGTCACGCAGGCCACCCCGGTCAGGGGCAGCGTGCAGGCCTGGACCAGCTTGGGCCTGCCGTCCTTGGTGACATGGTCGGTGATGACCGCGACGCGCTTGGCGCCATGGACCAGGTCCATCGCCCCGCCCACGGCAGGCACGCCCTTGGGCCCGGTGGACCAGTTCGCCAGATCGCCGCTCTGCGCGACCTGATAGGCGCCCAGGATCGCCACATCCAGATGCCCGCCCCGCACCATCGCGAAGCTGTCGGCGTGATGGAAGAAGGCGGTGCCGGGCCGGATCGTCACTGCCTTCTTGCCCGCGTTGATCAGATCCCAGTCCTCCTCGCCCGCAGCTGGAGCCTCGCCGAAGCCGAGGATGCCATTCTCGGTGTGAAAGATTGCCTGGCGCCCCGCGGGCTGGAAGCGCGCCACCATTTCCGGGAAGCCGATGCCCAGATTGACATAGGCCCCGTCTTGGATGTCCTGCGCGGCCCGCCACGCGATCTGCGCGTTCGTCAGCTTGCCGGTCATGCCGTCACCTCCGGGTATCGCGCCCCTGCGCGGTTCAGATCCTCCTCCTGCGCCGGGTCCGGCACGTGGACGAGGGCATCGACGAAGATCCCCGGCGTGATCACCGCCTCGGGATCGATGCCGCCCGGCGCGACCACATGGCTGACCTGCACGATGGTCCGGGTCGCGGCCATGGCCATCAGCGGCGCGAAATTGCGCGCCGCCATCCGATAGGTCAGGTTGCCCAGATGGTCCCCGGTTTCCGCCTTGATGAGCGCGACATCGGCCTTCAGCCAGCGTTCCTGCACATAGGGGCGGCCGTCGAATTCGGCCACGGGCTTGCCCTCGGCCAGGTCGGTGCCGAAGCCCGTCGGCGTGTAGAAGGCCGGGATGCCCGCCCCGCCCGCACGAATGCGCTCGGCCAGCGTCCCCTGCGGGACCAGCTCCAGCGCGATCCGGCCGGCTTGGTAGCGGTCGGTGAACACTACCGGATCGGCAGAGCGCGGGAACGAGCAGATCATCCGGGCCACCATGCCCTGCTCGATCATCGCCGCGATGCCGACATGACCGTTGCCGGCATTGTTGTTGATGACGGTCAGCCCCGTCGGGCTGCCGGTGGCCAGGAAGCGGTCGATCAGCGCGTGGATCAGCTCGATCGGCGCGCCCGATCCGCCGAAACCGCCGATCATCACCGTGGCGCCGTCGCCGACCTCGGCGGTCGCGTCGGCCAGACTTGCGATGCGTTTGTCCATTAAGGCTCCTCCGTATGGGGACGGATTAGACCGGGCAGACCCCCTGCGCCAAGGGCTATGTTCGCATCTTGAGTTTTGTTCACATGCCAGGTATTCGTGGTCGCATGGCGAACAGGACGGACATCATCGGATCGCTCGGCAAGGGATTGCAGGTGATCGAGGCGTTCGGGGCGGACCAGCCCCGCATGTCGATCTCGGACGTGGCGGCGGCGACCGGCCTGGATCGCGCCACGGCGCGCCGGTGCCTGCTGACGCTGCACGATCTGGGCTATGCCAGCTATGACGGCAAGTTCTTCGCCCTGACCGCGCGGGTTCTGCGCCTCGGCATGGGCGCCCTTGCGGCAATGCCCCTGGCGCATCTCGTGCAGCCCTGGCTGGAGCAGCTGTCCGACCGGATAGGGCAATCGACCTCGGTGTCGATCCTCGACGGGACCGAGATCGTCTATCTCGCCAGGGCGGCGCAGCGGCGGGTGATGTCGATCGGCCTGATGCCTGGATCGCGCTTGCCCGTGCATTGCACGTCGATGGGGCGCGTCCTGCTGGCCGCCCTTCCCCGCGATCAGGCCCTGGCGCTGATCACGTCGTCCGATCTGACGCCGCGCACGCCCCACAGCCTGACCGATCCGACCGAGATCATGACCCGGATCGACGCCGCACGCCGGGACGGATACGCCGTCATCGACCAGGAGGTCGAGCCGGGCCTGCGCTCCATCGCCGTGCCCCTCCATTCGGTGCAAGGCCGCGTCATCGCGGCGATCAACACGGGCGTCGCCGCCGTGCAGGCGGATGCGACGGATCTGGTCGCGCTGTATCTTGAGCCGCTTCTGAAGGTTCAGGAGGGCCTACGGCGAGTGCTGCGATAGCATGGGTTAATCGCAAGCTTTTATGTGTCTTGCCGCAACCGTATCACGCTCGCTAAACTCAACGACCCGGGACCTAGAGTATATCTTAGGCATCAGGATTCAGGCTCCCCAGCCAATATGGGATATGCTTCCCTTGTGCTGAGGCAGAGATAGGGGATCTGATGGGCAAGCCACATCCAATGGAGCTTCGGACCCGGGTCGTGACCTATGTGGACGAGGGGCATGGGCATCGCGAGGCGGCGCGGCACTTTCGGGTCTCGCCGAAATCTGTCAACGATCCGGTGAAGCTGAGACGCGAGACCGGGTTGTTGACGCCGAGACAGCAAGGCAATGGCGGCGGACATGGGAAGCTGGTGGGCGTGGCCGGATGGCTCAAGGCGCGTGTCATGGCCAAAGGCGAGATCACGCTCAATGAATTGGTGGCTGAACTGGCCCAAACCCACAGCATCGCCGTCCACCGTGCCACTGTCTGGCGGATGTTGCGCGGGCTTGGATTGACACACAAAAAAAGCCCTGCAGGCGCTTGAACAGAAGCGCCAGGATGTTGCGGGGCTGCGTCATATCTGGATGGCAAGGCGCCAACCCTTCATGGTCAACCATCTGGAGCGGCTGGCCTTCCTTGATGAGACCGGGCTCAAGACCAACATGACCAAGGCCACCGGCTGGTCGCCTTGCGGGCAACGTTTCGTGGATCATGCGCCGTTTGGATATTGGCGGAGCCAGACCTTCACTGCAGCGCTACGCCATGACCGGCTGGACGCGCCTTGGGTGATCAACGAGGCGATGAACGCCGAGATGTTCGAACTTTATATCAAAACCCAGCTCGTCCCGACGCTCCGGGCCGGCGACGTCGTCATTCTGGACAACCTCTCCAGCCACAAGAGCCCTGCCGCTGCGGCTGCACTGCATGATATCGGCGCGTGGTTCTTGTTCCTGCCGCCATACAGCCCCGATCTCAATCCGATTGAAATGGCATTTGCCAAGCTCAAGGCTCTTGTCAGAAAAGCTGCCGCAAGGACCTACGATCAGCTATGGGCCGCGGTCGGCCAAGTCTGCGACCTGTTCTCCGACGAGGAATGCTACAACTACTTTAAAGCCGCAGGCTATGAGGTCGATTGAGTGCAACCGGCTCTAGCTTCAGCGTGAAGGCGTAGTACCGAGATTGCCCAGTATCTGCCTGATGGCCTTTACCGACGTTGGATAGCCCATTGGACCCAGTCCCGCGATGACCGCCGTCACCGCCCGCGACATCAAGGAATGCTGATAGATCTCTTCCCGCCGGTGGATGTTCGAGATGTGCAGCTCGATAATCGGTCCATCGAACATTTTCAGCGCATCGAGGATCGGGATCGAACGAAAGCTGAGACCGGCGGGATTGATGATGATTGCAGCCCCTTCGTCGATGGCCTCGTGGATCCAGTCGACAAGCTCGGCCTCGGCATTCGATTGGCGAAAGACCACCGGGGCATCACCGGCAGCGGCCCGGCACATCGCCTCTATTTCCACTAAGGTCGTGTGACCATAGATTTCTGGTTCGCGCCGACCAAGGCGGTTCAGGTTGGGTCCATTCAGGATATAAATTGGCTTCATGAGGGTATCCTTGTTCGTCAGCCCGTATAGCCAAAGCGTCGCGGCAGCCACAGGACCAGGTCGGGGAACAGCGTCAGGATCGCCAGCGCGACTAGCAGAGAGACGATGAACGGGATCAGGTCGCGGATCAGCGCACCCAAGGGTGCCTTGGTAATGCTCTGCATGATAAAGATCAGCAGCCCGTAGGGAGGGGTAATCAGGCCGATCATGACGTTGACGACCACGACGACCCCGAAATGCACCAGATCGACGCCAAGCGCGTTGGCCGTGGGGATGAACACCGGCACGATCACCAGGATGATCGCCGTCCCCTCCAGCAGGCATCCCAGCAGCAGAAGAACCGCATTGACCAGCAGCAGGAACTGCAGCGGCGTCAGATCATACCCCGCCAGCGCGATCCGCAGCGTTTCGGGGATGTTCTCGGCGGTGACGACATAGTTGAAGACCAGCGCCCCGGCGATCAGCATGCCGATGGCCACGGACGACCGCGCGCCGCCGACTAGCGAATGATACAGCTGGCGCAGGCTGACGCTGCGATAGAGCAGGGCGGACACCAGCAGCGCATAGGCGGCGGCGACGGCGGCAGCCTCGGTCGGGGTCATCGCGCCGCTGTAGATCCCGCCCAGCAGGACGACGGGCATCATCAGCGCCGGCAGGGCCCGCGCCGTCACGCCCGGCAGCTCACGCAGGGGCACCGGCTCCTCGACCGGGAAGTTGTGCCGCCGGGCGGTGAAGAAGACGACGATCATCAGCATCAGCCCCATCAGCAGCCCCGGCAGGATGCCCGCCAGAAACAGATAGCCGATCGAGGCATTCGAGATCAGCGCATAGAGCACCATCGGGATCGATGGCGGCACGATGGGCCCGATGACGGCAGAACTGGCGGTCAGGGCCCCGGCAAAGCTGCGGGAATACCGGCCATTGCGGGTCATCATGTTCGAGATGACCCGCCCGGACCCTGCCGCATCCGCGAAGGCCGATCCGGACATGCCGGAAAAGATGATCGACTGGACCACATTGACATAGGCCAGCCCACCCTTGAACCGCCCCACCAAGGCATTGCAGAAGCGAAGCAGGCGGTCGGTCATGGACCCGACATTCATCAGCTCTGCTGCCAGGATGAACAGCGGCACGGCCAGAATGACATAACCCGTGAACATGCTGTTGAGCAGCCGTTCGGCCACCAGCCCCATATCCTGACCCCGCATCGCCATATAGACGACGGAACCGGAAATCATCGAAAGGCCGATCGGCAAGCCCAGCAGCGCCAGGCCGCAGATGACCACCAGCGTTATGATGAAGGGATCCATCAGCGGGCCTTTCCTGCCTGTGTGTCGGGAAGCGGGGCGGGGGGATCGACAGGGTCGTAATTGCTCTCGGATTCGCCACCCGGCCTGCCGCCAAGCGGGTCGTGACCCCGCAGGGCCCGTGCCGCCAGCGACAGATAGCGCAGGATGACCGCCACGGCGAAGATCACATAGATCGAATACAGCCAATCATAGCGGATGCGCAGATAGGCCGTCCGCTGCACCTTCATGAAGGTCACGTAATCCCAGACCGCCGGCAGCGAGACCGCGAACAGCCCCACGATGCCGATGGCGGAAAGGACCGTCATCGCCCGGCGCAGACCGGGCCGGACGCTGCCATAAACGATGTCGAACCGGATTTCATCCTCTTCGCGCAGAAGAAAGGCCGCACCGAACAGGACCAGCCAGATCCACAGGACCGTTCCCAGTTCGGCCGCCCAGCCCGAGGGCCAGTTCAGTACATAGCGGTACAGGATGGTCACGATGAAGGACAAGAACATGACGGCCATCAAGGCGGCCGCCACCGCCTCGACGCCATGTCTCAGCCATCCCGCCATCCGGGTCAGTGCCTGTCGCATCCTGTCCGTCCCCTCGCTGCCGCCGCCTGCCGGTCACATGCCGTTGACGCGATCCAGCATCCCGTCCGGCCAGGACGCCGAGAGGGGAGAGTCGAGATAGGCCTGCTGGGCATGGCTGCGAAACGCGTCGATGTCCGGGGTATGGACGTCCAGCCCTTCGTTGCGGAAGAAATCCGCCAGTTCGGCCTCCTGGGTCTGATGCTCGGCCGCGCTCCAGGCCAGCGCCTCATCGGCGGCGGTCTGGAATGCCTCCTGCTGTTCGGGCGTCATGTCCTCCCAGACTGCTGCCGATACGGTCAGCAGATCGAAGGCGACAAGATGCGAGGTGAGGGCGATCTGCTCCATGACCTCGTAGAACCGCATGTTCTGCACGTTGGGCAACGGATTGTCCTGCCCGTCGATCGCGCCGGTTTGCAGGCCGGTATAGGTCTCGGCATAGGCCATCGCGGTCGGATTGGCGCCGATGGCCTGTCCCAGGAACTGCCAGGCCTCGCCGGGCGGCATGCGAAGCCGGACGCCTGCCATGTCTTCGGGGGTCTTGACCTGCTCGCCATCGACCAGCCCCACGTGACGTGTCCCGAAATAGGTCGGACCCAGAATGTGAATGCCCAGCTGCTCTTCGGCCAGGGTCTTCATGTCCTGACCCGCGTCGCTCTCGAAGAAGGCCAGCAGGTGATCCACGTCGCGGAACAGATAGGCCGAGGTTAGGATCGACCATTCGGGGATCTGGTTGGCGATGTCCTGGGGCGCGATGTTGCCCATCTCCAGATTGCCGCGCTGCAGGGCGACAAGCTCGGTCCCCTGACTGAACAGCGTGCCGCCATAATGCATCTCGAAGGTGAAATCCTCGGCGACGGCCTCCTGCAGGCGGGCCATCATCTCGGTCCGGATATCCTGTTCCGAAAACACGGCCGAGAACCGCAGTGTCTGCGCGTCCTGCGCCAGCGACATCGTCGCGGCACAGGTTGAGATCAGCAGCGCCCCCGCTGCCAGCACCTTGCGGCGCACCATGGACTTGGTCATCGGACTCCTCCCAGAGCGTGATTGCCAGCGACGCCCTCCGCGCCGCCTTCGTCTCACCCTACATCAAACATTTCATGTTCCAACCAAAAATATCTTGTTCTTCTGATGAAACTGATTTCATCCGATGTTATGGTGTGGGGTCGTGACAAAAATCGTGGCGGGGGCCATGACGGAGCAAGGAACGGGGCCGTGACGGGGGACGTGCATGAAACACGGGTCGACAATGGGTCAGATGCCCGCACTTGAGACCAGCGGCGATGGCGCCTATCGCGCCCTGCGGTCCGATGTCCTATTCGGTCGGCTGGCACCCGGTGCCCGGCTGCGGCTCGACACGCTCAGCGCCACTTATGGCGCTAGCGTCAGCACCCTGCGCGAGATCCTACACCGGCTGGCCTGCGAGGATCTGGTGACCACCGACCAGCGCGGCTTCGACGTGGCCCCGGTCACGTCCCGCGAATTCCGCGATCTGGGCGAGCTGAGGAACTTGCTGGAATCATATGCTCTGCACGCCTCGATGTCGCGCGGCGATCTTGACTGGGAGGGTCGTGTAGTCGGCGCCCATCACAAGCTGGCCCGGCTGGAGGCCTTAATGCTGGCGGGTGACAACCGCCGCAGCGAGGAATGGAAGCTTTACGACCGAGAGTTCCATCATGTGCTGGTCTCGGCCTGCGGATCGGCCGAACTGCGCGCGGCCTATCATTCGGTATTCGACCGGTATCTGCGCTATCTGAATGTCGCCGTCGTCTTTCGCGGAGAAATCGCAGCGCAGGAGCACCGCGGCCTGCGCGATGCCGCCCTAAACCGCGACGCGCCCTGCGCGACCGCCCTTCTGCACCGCCATATCGACGGCTGCGTGACGCATAGCGTGACCCACGAGCTGCTGTCCGAACGGGGGGCCTTGGCAGACAGGACCGATCCCGGCCGGGTCGGTTCACGGCCGAGGACGCCTGTCACGGTCGGCGAGGCGGGCTGGTTGCGCCTGCGCCGGGATATCCTTGAAGGTCACTTGGCGCCTGGCCAGAAGCTGCGGCTGGACAGAATGCGTGCCGATTACGGTCTCAGCATCAGCACACTGCGCGAAATTCTCAATCGTCTGGCCTCGGAGGGGATCGTGCTGGCCGAAGGGCAGCGGGGTTTCGAGGTGGCCCCCGTGTCCCTCGAAAACCTGACCGAGCTTGTCGATCTCTACCGACTTCTGGCGGATCACGCGATCGGGTGCACGCTGGAGCAGGGCGATCTGGACTGGGAGTCGCGCTTTGTCGCAGCCTGCCATCCGCTGGATGCACATGAAGCCGCACTGATCGCTGGCGACGACGATGCCATGAACCAGTGGCGGCAGGGGCAGAGCTTTCTGTTTCAGGTTCTGATCGATGCCTGCGGGTCGGTCGCGTTGCGGCAGCTGCACGGAACGATCCTCGACAAGCTTCTGCGCTATTGCTGTCTGGCGCGGGCGCGCAGCGCCGCCGCAATCACGGCGATCGACCATCATTCGCTGCGCGATGCTGCTCTGCGCCGGGATGCAGGGCAAGCAAAGCAGCTTCTGGCCGACCATCTGACCCGACTTTTGGCGCAGATCCGGGCCAGCGGCCTACTGGCGACCTAGGTCACGACACGTGACAACCGGTCGGACGTCGCAAGCCTCTGCTTGTCGACAAACGCACGTGCCTCTTGGGGGGCAAGGCCCAAACCCCGGATGCGTATCAGTTCGGCCCAGTCCCGCCCGGGCCATTCCTGTCCGGCCAGATCCAGCAGGTCATGGCCATCCGTCAGCGCCTTCGCACAAAGCTGGCTGACGGTGCTGGCAACCTTGGCCCGGTCCAAGCCCAACTCCTCGATGATGGCGAAAGTCAGCGTTTCCGCGTGGATCGTTCCCGCCCCTGCCCCAAGATCGCGGGCCATGGCCTCTGCGTCCGGGGACAACCGGCCCAGCACATCCTGCGCCAGACGCAGCATGGCCCCAAGGCTGATGCACAACTGTGGCAAGGTCAGCCATTCAGTGAACCAGGCCGCCCCGTCGCGGTTCTGGCGATGCACGCCGGCCGCACCGAAGACCGCGGACAGCCCCGTCACATGTCGCCCCAAGGCGACGAGGGCCGAAGGGCCGACCGGATTCTGCTTCTGCGGCATCGTCGAGGACGCACCACCGCCCTCGATCCGGACCAGTGCCAGACCCGATTGGGTCATCAGCAGTAGGTCCTCGCCCAGCTTGGCAAGCGCGACGGCCACGGCTGCAACCCAGTCCGTCAACCGACCCAGACCCGAGCGGTCCGAATGCCAGCCATGGCCGGGATCGGACAGCCCCAGCTCCGCGGCAAGGCCCGCCCTGACTACCGCAGCCTGCGGCCCCATGGCCGACAATGTTCCCGCAGCACCCGACAGGGAAACACGAAACACCGCGCGGCCCACCTGTTCTGCATCCCGTGCGTGATCCAGCAGCGGCCATCCCCAGCTTGCCACAGTCGCGCCAAAGCTGGTGGGCGTCGCGGTCTGCCCATAAGTCCGCGCCGCCATCGGCAGGGTCGCATGCCTGTCGGCCAGGTCGCCAAGCTGCGTCAGGATCCCATCCAGCCGCGCCTCCCACAGGTCCAGAGCCGCGCGCAGGCGCAGAGCCAGTGCGCTATCCATGATATCCTGGCTGGTGGCGCCCCAATGCAGATATCGGGCCTGGGGATCCTCGCCCATCTGCCGCCGCATCTCCTGCACCAGGACCGGGACCGGGACGCCGTTGCGGGCCGTGGCCTCTGCCAGCGACGCCGGGTCGATACGGAGGCCCGGATGGGCGGCCGCGATGGCCGGACCCGCCTCGGGGGGAATGACCCCAATGCGGGACTGGACCTGGGCGAGCGCGACCTCGACCCGGATCATCGCGTCCAGTTCGGCGGGGGCCGAAAACAGGGCCTCGGTTTCGGGGTCGCCGAAGAGACCGGCATAGATGGCATTGTGAACCGGGCCTGTCATGACGCGACGACAGCCCCGGTCGCGGGTTCACCAAGCCTCTTCATGATCCGGCCTCCGGCAGTCCCAGGATGGTGCGGGCCTGCTGCCATGTCGCCACGGGACGGCGATAGCGGTCGCACAGGTCCACCACTCGCTGCACCAGGGCCGCGTTTGAGGGCGCCAGACGCGTCCGGTCGAGGCGGACATTGTCCTCCAGCCCTGTCCGCGCGTGACCGCCCGCGGCGACCGCCCATTCGTTCAGCACGATCTGGTTCGGTCCGATCCCCGCCGCGCACCAAGGCGCGCCCGAGCCGAACAGCCGCCGGACAGTGGCGATGTAGTAATCGAACACGTTGCGGTCGACCGGCATGGCGTTCCGGACCCCCATCACGAACTGCACATAGGGCCGCGTCGTCAGCCGCCCGTCCTGCCACATCGCATGGGCCTGCAGGATCTGAGACAGATCAAAGGCCTCGATTTCCGGCATCACCCCATGGGCCGCCATTTCCGAGGCCAGCCAGTCGACCAGCTCGGGGCTGTTCTCGTACACCCGGGTCGGGAAGTTGTTCGAGCCGACGGACAGGCTGGCCATGTCGGGCCTGTGGGGCAGCATGCCGCCCCGATCACGGCCCGCCCCCGACCGGCCGCCGGTGGAAAGCTGCACGATCATGCCGGGGCAATGCTGGCGGATGCCGTCGAGCAGGCGGGCAAAGCGGTCGGGGTCGCTGGAGGGGCGCCCCTCGTCATCGCGGACATGGGCATGCACGATGGCGGCACCCGCCTCGAAGGCCTCGTGGGTCGATTCGACCTGTTCAGAAATTGTGATGGGAACGGCGGGGTTGTCGGCCTTGGTGGGCAGGCTGCCGGTGATGGCTACGCAGATGATGCAGGGGTCAGACATCGAGGAACACCGTCTCCTTGTCACCTTGCAGATGAATGTCGAAATGATAGTGCCCATCCGCACCATCCGCGATCAGGGTCAGGCGACGGTGGGGCTGTTCGATCAGGTTCAGGACCGGATCGTCGCCATTGTCCTGGTCAGTGAAATACATGCGCGTCTGCAGGCCCGTGTTGATGCCCCGCGCGACCAGCCACAGCGACAGATGCGGGGCCTGCGGGCGGCCCCCCGGCCCCGGCACCACGCCGGGCCGGATCGTGTCCAGCGTGAACATGCCGGTGTCGAAATCGGGCACCACGCGCGCCCAGCCCCGGAACCCCGGCGCCACGCCCGGCTGGCCGGGATAGAGGCCCGCAGCATCGGCCTGCCAGACCTCGATCAGCACGTCCCTGACGGGCGATCCCATGCCGTCAAAGACGCAGCCGGTGATGCGGATGCGGTCACCCGGCGTATCGTCGGGCACGGGATCAAAGCCCAGCTCGTGATCATAGATGTCAAAGCCCGCCGCCCCCGGGGCCAGCCCGATATGAACATAGGGCCCGGCGGTTTGCGACGGCGTCTCCTTGAGGTAGCTCAGCGGTTGCGCCATGTCAGTTCCCCTCCGGCCGGTTCTCGAAAAAGGTCGAGCGGCGTCCCCGCAGCACGATGTCGAAGCGATAGGCCAGACAATCCAGCGGCACCGCCTGGTTCAGATCCAAGGGCGCGACCAGCGCCTCGATGGCGCGGGGATCGGGGATGGATTTCACGATCGGGCAATGGGCGATCAGGGGGTCGCCCTCGAAATACATCTGGGTGATCAGGCGCTGCGCGAAGGCGGTGCCAAAGACCGACAGATGGATATGCGCGGGCCGCCAGTTGTTCACCCAGTTGCGCCAAGGATAGGCGCCCGGCTTGATGGTGCGGAAGGCGTAATGCCCCTGATCATCGGTCAGCACCCGCCCGCAGCCGCCGAAATTGGGATCGACGGGGGCCAGATAGCTGTCCTTCTTGTGGCGATAGCGTCCCCCGGCATTGGCCTGCCAGATCTCGACCAGGGTCTGGGGCACGGGGCGGCCGTTTTCGTCCAGCACGCGGCCATGGACGATGATGCGTTCGCCCACCGGATCGCCGGTCTTGGCGTAGTTGGCGATCAGATCGCCGTCCAGCGGGGCGATGTCGCCATGCCCGAAGCGGGGTCCGGTCAGCTCCGATACCGTCGCATCCAGCGACAGCATCGCCAGACGCGGAGAGCGCGCGACCGAGGTCTTGTAATCGGGCGCCAGCGCCGGGGGATGCCAGGTGCGGTCGCGTTGAAACAGGCTCATGCTGGGGTTCCTTGGGCGTCGGCCTCGGCAAAAATCTGGCGGGCCAGGGCGATGGCGTGGTTGGCGCGGGGCACGCCCGCATAGATGGCGACATGCAGCAGCGCCTCCAGTACGTCGTCGCGGCTGGCGCCGGTGTTCGGGATGGCGCGCAGGTGCAGGGCCAGTTCGCCGTCATTGCCCAAGCCCGCCAGCAGGGCGATGGTCATCATGGACCGCTCGCGCAGCGGGATCGTGCCGCGCGACCAGACATGGCCCCAGGCCGCATCGGTGATCAGCGCCTGAAACGGCGCGTCGAAGGGCGTCTGCGCGGCCTGCGCGCGGGCGACATGGGCCGCCCCCAGCACCTGGCGGCGGGTGGTCGTGCCGGTCTCGGACAAATCGCTCATCTCGCATGCCTCTCCAGAAAGGGGGTCATCAGTGCCGCATGGGCGGCCGGGGTCTCGACGCAGGGCAGATGGCCCGCGCCGGGGATCAGGTGGAAGGTCGCGCCCGGGATCAGATCGGCGGTCGCGCGGACCAGATCGGGGGGCGAGGCGCCGTCGGCCTCGCCCGCGATCACCATCGCGGGCAGGCGCAGGGCGGCGGTGGCCTGCCGGTGATCGGCCCCGGCCAGCGCGCGGCAGGCGGCGACATAGCCCGCAGCCGTTGTCCGGGCCAGCATGTTGCGCCACAAGGCCAGCGCGGGCGTGGCACGGAAGGGGGCGGCGAACCAGCGCTCCATCACCGCGTCTGCGATGCTGGCCATGCCGTGCTGTTCGACGGCATCAATGCGCGCATGCCAACTGTCGGGCGTGCCAAGCCGGGCGGCGGTATTGGACAGGACCAGCGCGCGCACCAGATCGGGGCGGCCGGCGGCCAGATGCTGCGCGATCAGCCCGCCGATCGACAGGCCGACCATCACCACCGGGCCGGGGGCCACGGCCTCGATCAGGGCCGCGGCATCATCGGCGTGATCGGCGATGCGGTCGGCGCGGCCCAGATCGGACAGACCATGGCCCTGCTTGTCATAGCGCAGATAGCCCAACCCCTGCGGCAGCAGCGGCAGAACCGCATCCCACAGCCGCAGATCGGTCCCAAGAGAATTGGCCATCAGCACCACCGGCGCGCCATCAGGCCCGTCCAGCCGATAGTGCAGCGCCCCAAAAGGGCGTGACAAGATTTGCATGGATACTCCTCCTGTCCATAACGTAACATGGCGCCGAGGCTGCCGATAATGCAAAATCGAGAGGGAAGGATGCCCATATGATTATGCATCCCGCGATCAAGTTGCGGCATCTGCGGGCCTTTCTGGACATCGCGGCGCGTGGCAGCCTGACGGCGGCGGCGCGGGCGCAGGGCATCACCCAGCCCGCGCTGAGCCGCACCCTGGCCGAGCTGGAGGCCCTGCTGCAGGTGGCCCTTTTCCGCCGCGAACGGCGCCGGCTGGTGCTGACGGATGCGGGGGCTCTGCTGCGCACCCATGCGGCGACCGCGCTGCAGATGCTGGAAAGCGGCGTGGCCGCCCTGCACCCGGACGAGGGGACCGGCCGCTTGCGGGTGGGCATCCTGCCCACGGCGGCCACGCGGCTGTTCCCGCGCGTGGCCCTGCGCTTCCGCGAGATCCATCCGCAGGTCACGCTGGCAGTCGAGACGGGGCCGCATTCTCATCTGATCCGCCTGCTGCGCGAGGGCAGGATCGACCTGATGATCGGGCGCATGCCGGCTGCCGCCGACATGGCCGGGCTGCGCTTTGATCACCTCTACGAGGATCAAATCACGCTGGTGTCCCGCGCCGGGCATCCGATGCGGGGCCAGCCCGTCTGCGACGTGCTGGCCACCTGTCCGGTGATCCTGCCCCCGCAGGATGCGCTGATCCGCCGGGCGGTCGAGGATTACCTGCAGGCGCGCAATCTGGCCGGGCTGAGACCCGCCTTCGAGACGGCGGCGCTGGCAGTCGGGCGGGGCATTCTGGCCGCTTCGGACGCGCTGTGGTTCATCTCTCGGGGCGTCGTGGGCGACGAGCTGGACCGCGGCGCACTGATCCAATGGCCGACGGATGCCGGGTTTCTCACCGGCGCGGTGGGCTTGACGCGGCGGCAAGCGGGGCCGGGCCATCCGATGCTGGACCTGCTGACGCGGCTGGCTACCGAGGGCGCAAGGCCTTAGTATCGCGGGGCCTTAACGATGCGGCGCCCTAATGCCGCGGCATCCCCGCCGGACGGGCCGCCCGCTTTTGCGCGGCGATGCGGAAGGGGGCGTTGGGCGCGCCATAGCCTGCATAATTGCCCTGCCGCTGGACGATCTCGAAGAAGAACCCGTCGGCGCGCGGCTCGCTGTACAGCTGGAAGAACTGCCCCCCCGCATCCTCGTCATACATGATCGAGGCCGCCTGCATCCGCGCCACCATCCCAGGGTCCAGCCCGAACCGGGCCTGCACGTCGTCATAGTAATTCGCGCCGATCCTGAGCGTCGCAAAGCCGCGCTCTGCCAAGGCCGTGGCAGTGGCGAAGATGTCGTCGCTGGAGAAAGCCACATGCTGGACCGAGGCGCCGAAACTGTCCTCGATGAACCGCCCGGCCAGGGTATGCCGCGCATCGGCCCCGTTCAGCGTCACTCGCAAGCCACCGGACCGCACCGCCCGGCTGCGCACCAGCCCGTCCGGGTCCACGACATCGACCATCGGCGCCTTTTCGGCATCAAAGATCGAGGTGTAGAAAAGCGACCAGCTGAGCATCTCATCATAGGCCATGGTCTGCCCGATATGGTCGATCCCGGTGATGCCCGCGCCATGCCGGGCGGGATTGGCGCGGAAATCGACCTGCCAGATGCCCGCCAGATCCGAGGTGCCGTCCAGCAGGCGGATGACATTGCCGCTGACGCCCCGGATGGCGGGGATCGCCAGCTGCCCCGGCTGCGTGTCCTGCACAAGGGGCCGCGCCAGCAATGCCGTCGCGCGCTGAAAGGCGGCGCGGGCGTCGGGGACCATCAGCGCGATCTCGGACACCGTCGTCCCGTGGGTCACGTAGGAGCTGTGGGCGAAACCCGACAGGTCGGAATTGACCAGCACGTTCACGCCGCCCTGCCGCCACAGCGTCACCGGCTTGGAGACATGCCGACCTCCCGCCGCAAAGCCAAGGCTTGCCAGCAGTGTCTCCAGCGCCGGCGCCTCGGCCGCGCTGGTGGCGAATTCGATGTATTCGATGCGCTCGACCGGGGCGGGCGGAGGAAACCGCGGCAGGTCGGGGGCGGCCGAGGGTTGGGCCCGGCGCACCTGATCCATCAGGGCGATCAGGCTGCGATGCCCGTCTTGGGCCACCATGCGCGGCAGGCCCGAGCGGAACTGGTCGTTGAAGATCTCGAGGCTCAGCGGTCCCGCATAGCCCGTCGCCGCGACCGCCTGCATGAAGCTTGCGACATCCAGGTCGCCCTCGCCCGGCATGTTGCGGTAATGGCGCGACCAGTACAGCAGGTCCATGTCGATGGCCGGGGCATCGGCCAACTGCACGAAAAAGATCCGGTCGCCCGGGATCGCGCGGATCGAGGACGGGTCGATCCGGCGGGCCAGCGTGTGGAAGCTGTCCAGGATCAGCCCGACATTGGGATGATCGGCGCGGCGCACCACCTCCCATGCGTCGCGGTGATCGTTCACGAAGCGGCCCCAGCACAGCGCCTCGAAGCCCACGCGGATGTTGTGGCGGGCGGCCAGATCGCCCAGATCGCGGAAATCCTGCGCCATGCGGTCGATGCCGCCGATGGCCGCCGGATGGGTCGTGGAACAGACCAGCATCAGATCGGTGCCCAGCTGGGTCATCAGCTCGAACTTGCGCTCGACCCGGGCCAGCGCACGGCTGCGATGGGGTTCGGGCAACCCTTCGAAATCGCGGAAGGGCTGGAACAGTGTGATCTCCAGCCCGTGGTCGCGGACCATGCGGCCGACCTCGGCGGGCGTAAAGTCGGATGCAAGGAAATCCTGCTCGAAGATCTCGATGCCGTCGAACCTGGCCTCGGCGATGGCGGCCAGCTTGGTGGTCAGGCTGCCCGACAGCGAGACGGTGGCGATCGAGGTCTTCATGTCGCGTCCCGCCCTGCGGCCAGATCGTCTCGCAGCCGTGCTTCATCCAGCGGCAGGCCGGTGAACAGGTGCCAGGCATCGACCCCCTGCCCCACGAACAGCTCGTAGCCCGAGATGATGTCCAGACCCGCCGCCGCCGCGTCCTGCAGGAACTGCGTCTGGACCGGGGTATACACGGCGTCGAAGACCCATTCCGCCCCCGCCATCAGGGTGGCGGCAAGCGGCGTGCCCGCATAGCCCACCATGCCGACCGGCGTGCAGTTGATCAGCCCCTGCGCGCCATCGGCCAGCGCCGCCGCATCAGTGCCGGTCCGCACCACGAGGCCCGGAAGGGCCTGCCGCAGCGCTTCGGCCAGTGCTTCGGCCTTGGCCGCGTCCCTATCGGCCAGACGGATCTCGGTGGCGCCAAGCGCGATCAGCCCGAAGGCCACCGCACGCCCCACGCCGCCCGCCCCGATCATCAGCACGGTCCCCGGCGCCCTGTCGCCCCGCACCCGGCGAGAGGCGGCGACAAAGCCGGAATAATCCGTGTTGAACCCGCGCGGCCCGCCCTCGTCGAACAGCACCGTGTTGCAGGCGCCGATGGCCTTGACCAGGGGATCGTTGATGCGCAACCGATCCGCCACGACCTCCTTGTAGGGATAGGTGACGTTGATCCCGCGATAGCCGCCCGAGGCGCAGCGGGCGAAGAGGGCGTCGAACTCCAGCCCCTCAATGGCGGGGATCAGGCTGTCATAGCGGACGCGGCGCCCGTTCTGCACACCCGCCAGCCGGTGCAGGCGCGGCGATTGCGAGGCGGCGATATTGTCGCCGATCAGGCCCAGCAGGATCGTGTCGCTCATGGTCAGGTCCTTCATTCTGCGGCCTTGCGCGCCCGCCACCGGGTCCACCACGGGGAATTGGTGATCAGGATCATCACCACGGCCAGAAACAGGCACAGCGACAGCGGGCTGGTGAAGATGCCCATCATCATCGCGCCGAAATCCTCGCGCTCGCTGATGATCGCCCGGCGCCAGTTGTCGTCCAGAAGCCGCGACAGGATCACCCCCAGGATGATCGGCGCCAGCGGATAGCCGTAGAGCCGCATAAAATAGCCCAGCACGCCAAATCCCAGCATCCAGTAGACATCTGTCAGGCTGTTGTTGACCGCATGGGCGCCCACGATCGACAGCACCATGATGACGGGCAGCAGGACCGTGCGCGGCAGTTCCACGATGCGGACGAAGAGGCGGATGCCGGTCAGGCCAAAGATTAGCATGAAGATGTTCGCCAAGGCCAGTGAGCTGACGATGAACCAGAACATGTCGGGCTGTTCGATCATCAGCATCGGGCCGGGATTCAGGCCATGGATGAACAGCGCGCCAATCATGATGGCCGTGACCGCGTCGCCTGGAATGCCAAGCGTCAGCATCGGGATGAACGCCCCGCCGACAGCGGCATTGTTAGCGGTTTCGGGGGCGACCAGCCCCTCGATGGCGCCCTTGCCGAAGGGCACCTCGGGCTTGCGGGTCACGCGCTTGGCATGGTCATAGGCCATCAGCGCCGCGATATCGCCCCCCGTGCCGGGCAAGGCGCCCACGATCGTGCCGATGGTCGAGGTCTGCAGGCCAAGCGGCAGGTGCTTGCGCACCTTGGACCAGCTGGGAATGATGCCGGTGATCTTCTGACGCACGGCGGGGGTGTGGATGCTGTGCAGCTGGATCAGCGCCTCGGACACGCCGAAAAGGCCGATCATCACCGCCACGAACGAGATGCCGCCGCGCAGCTCGTCGATGCCGAAGACGAAGCGATCCTGGATGGTCAGCGGGTCCATGCCCACCGCCCCTACGCCGATGCCCAGGGCGCCTGCGAAGATGCCCTTGACCAGGCTGTCGCCCGACAGCGATCCGACCAGCAGGATGCCCATCACGGCCAGCAGCATGAAGTCGCGCGGCTGAAAGCCGATGGCGAAATCCGACAGCAGCGGGGCGAAAGCGCCAAGCGCGAAGATGCCGATGAAGCCTCCGATGAAGGACACGACGGTGACGATGCCGATCGCCTCTCCGGCGCGGCCCTGCTGGGCCATGGGAAAGCCGTCCAGCGCGGTGGCGATGGCCGAGGGTGCGCCCGGTATGTTCAGCAGGATCGCCGTGCGCGAGCCGCCATAGACCCCGCCCATGTAGATACCGATCATCAGCGCCAGGGCGGGATAGACCTCCCAGGAAAAGGTGAACGAGATCAGGATCGACACGGCCATCGTCACCGACAGTCCGGGGATCGCGCCGACATAGATGCCCGCGAAGGTCCCCACGGCGATCAGCATCAGCAGGTCCAGATTGACGATCGGAATTAGCAGGTTCGACAGGATGTCCATGATGCGCCCTCAGAACAGCGATGTGATGGCAGAGACGATGCGTCCCTCGGGGATGATGCCCTGGGGCATCAGGACGGCAAAGATCAGACGGAAGATGATCCAGATCAGAAGGACAGTGCCGACCGAGACGGCCAGACAGAAGGCCAGTGACCGCTTGGACAGGAAGCGGACCATGACCAGAAGGAACAGCACCGAGGTCGGCAGGAACCCAAGCGGGCGCAACAGCAGCGCATAGGCCGCGATCATCGCGATGGTGACAATCACGATCAGCGGCAGGATATGGGTGGCCAGGGTCTGGGTGGTATCGCCATCCTTGCGCAGCGTGTCGCGCAGGATCAGCACGGCACAGACCGCCATGATCGCGGTCGTGGCCATCGGCACCGCGCCGGGAGCGGACAGGGCTTCGAACCCCGAAATGCCATAGGCCGAATAGAGCAGGCCGAAGCTGGCCAGCATGATGACGATATTGAAGACCAGCTCGCCAGGGCGACGTTTGGGGGTCGGTTCCATAAGTGGGTCCCTCCGTCGGACCTGGGACATGCGCGGATCGTCAGGACACTGCCCCGGCCGGACCGGGGCAGTGCGCGATCAGGTCAGGGACGGCTGATGCCGAAATCCTCGGGAGAGTTCCGGGCGATCTCGGCGTCGTAGAGGATCCACGCCGTCCGGCTTTGCCAGCCGTCCAGGAACTCCTGCGCCTCGGCACCGGCCAGCGACAGCATGGCGAATCCGCGCCCGTCCATCATCGACAGGAAGTCCGCGTTCTGGGTCGCCTGACCATAGGCGTCGCTCAGCTTGGCCACCACGTCGTCGGGTGTGCCCGACTTGACGAAGATGCCGAAGAACGGACCCCAGGGCAGCAGGTCGGCGAATTCCGGATTGGTGTCCGTGATCGCGGGCACGTCGGGCAGCTGTTCCACCGGCTCGGCGTCGAAGATCGCGATAGCCTTGAGGTTGCCGGCCCGCACGGGCTCTAGTGCCGCTCCCAGCACGGCGGGCATCACGTCGATGGCCCCGCCTTGCAGCGCCGTCAGCGCCGGACCGTCGCCGTCATAGGGCACGGCCGTCACGTCGATGGGCGTCTTGTCATTGATCATCGCCGTGACCACCGAGGGCAAACCGCCCGGTCCGGTCGAGCCGAAGCGAACTTCGCCCGGGTTCTCGTTGATATAGGCGATCATCTCGGGGAAGGTATCGAAGGGCGCGTCGGGCTGCGCGACCAGAATGGGAATGCCGCGCGCGATGATGCTGATCGGGATGAAGTCCGAATAGTCCTTCTCGCCCAGGCCCATGACCTTGTAGAGCAGCGGGTTCTCGGCCCCGAACAGCAGGGTGTATCCATCGGCATCCGCGCGGTCCGCCTGATTGAGCCCGATGGCGCCCACGCCGCCGGTGACGTTCTGCAAGATCACCTTCGCGCCCAGCACCTCCTCGGCATGGGGCGTCACCGACCGGCTGACCGTATCGGTGGAGCCGCCGGCCCCCCACTGAATGATGCCCTGAATGTCGCGCTCGGGGTATTCGGCCATCGCCGGCACCGCCAGACCCAGCACGTAAGCCGCTCCGTAAACAAAATGTCGCATCGTTCCTCCCTCACATCTCCGCCCATCCTCCGGGCTGTCATCCCTCCTTCTCAGATCGAAAGGCTAACCGCAAATACCGATTGAACGCGGAACGTAACCTGACGTTAATCGGTCGGGTGGTCCCACCGCTCCCGTGCACGCGCACGGCCGAGTTCCCGGCGGAACAGGGTGACGGTCTGCTCGGCGAAGCTGGACAGTTGGCGACCGCGCTTCTGAACGGACCATGCCGTGATCGTCGCGGGCTCGATCAGTGGCCGACGGACAAGCCCGGCCATATAGACTTCGGCGACGGAGAACTCGTCGATGACGGCCACGCCCAACCCATGGCGCACCAGGCTGACGATGGTCTGCGCGAACCGGCCCCGCATGGCATGGCGTGGTGTCAGACCGGCATCGTCGAAGGGCCGCGCCAGGGTCTGCCCGTAAGGATCAGAGGGATCGACCCCGATGAACGGATAGCGGACCAGGTCATGGATCGAGACGGCCAGCTTTTCCGCAAGCTCATGTCCCTCGGGCATGATCGCCACGATCCGGCCCTCCCCGATTGGGGTGCACTGAATGCCGGGGTTCTCGAGGTGCGACGACATGATCACCACCTCGCCCTTTTCCAGCAACAGATAGTCCAGCGTCTCCTCGATCTTGAGAATATCCAGGTCGATGTCGAGATCGGGAAACCGGTGCCGTAGCCCACGAATAACCCGCGCGGCGATGAACTGCGCGATCGACGGCGCCGAGGCAAATGACAGCGTGAACTCGTGCCCCTTCTGAAGTGCGCTGACCGCGACGTTCAGGTTGTCCATCTGACGATGGACCTGTTCCAGCATGGCGAAGATCGCATGCGCCTCGGTGGCGGGCACGAAGATCCCGGCCTTGCGTTCGAACAGCCGGATCCCCAGCCCGCCTTCCGTATGCTTGATCAGCCGGCTGATCCCGGGGGCCGAGACGTTCAGCAGATCCGCGGCACCTTGGATCGTGCCGGCGATCATGACGGCGCGAACGACTTCGACCTGGCGCAGGGTAAGCTCTTTCATAGGCACTTTTCAGGCGCCCCGACATGCAATGCAAGGCATATGACGGGACGAACCGCTTTCCCGGAACAGGGCAGTCCAAACGGTGAAAGTCAAAAAGGCGACCTGACAGCGGGACTTGCGCTGTCCCGTGGGACGAAGACCAGCCTCAAGGACCGTTCTTCGTCCCGCCTACATCAGGCCCGGCAGCCACAGCGACAATTGCGGCACCGCGACCAAAAGAAGCAAGGTCAGCAGCATCGCGAACCAAAAGGGCAGCACTCCGCGAAAGATGTCGATCAGGGCCACATGCCGCGCCACGGATTTCACCACGAAGACATTGATGCCCACCGGCGGAGAGATCAGTCCCATCTCGAGCGTCAGAACGACCAGCACGCCGAACCAGATCGGATCGATGCCCAGTTGCAGGATCACCGGCAGAAAGATCGGCAGCGTCAGGACCAGCATGGCCAGGCCCTCGAGGAAGCAGCCCAGCACCAGATAGACGGCAAGGATCACCAGCAGCGTCCCGTACATTCCAAGATCCGCACTGACCAGAAGCCGGCTGACCTCGGACGGCAGATGGCTGAGCGCGATGAACGGGTTGATCAGATGCGCCGCGATCAGGATCAGCATGACCGAGGCTGTCGTCACGGTGCTGCTGCGCGCCGCGCGCCAGAAGCCGCGCCAGTCCAGCGCGCCAGTCAGCAGGCCATAGACGATGACCATGGCCGCCCCGATGCCCGCCGCCTCGGTGGGCGAGAAGAGCCCGGAATAGATGCCGCCGATGGTGGTCAGGATCACCAAGAGGATCGGCACGGCACCCAGGAATGCGCGGATCTTCTGCGCGCGGTCGGTGGCCGGGCCGGGCGGTCCCATCTCGGGGAAGATCGCGCAGAGGATCAGCACCGTGACCAGAAACGCCGTCAGCAGCAGCAGGCCGGGGATGACGCCTGCCATGAACAGCCGCCCGATGCTTTGCTGCGTCAGGATCGCGTAGATCACGAAGCCGGTCGAGGGCGGGATCAGGATGCCGAGCGTGCCCCCCGCCGCCACGACGCCCGTGGACAGGCGCGGGCTATAGCCGAAGCGGTCCATCTCGGACAATGCCGTGCGGCCCATGGTCAGGGCCGAGGCAACGGATGATCCCGACAAGGCCGCGAAGCCGCCGCAGCCGATGACCGTCGCGGCCGCCAGCCCGCCGCGCACCCGGCCGATGGTGGCGTAGGCGGCCTCGTACAGCTTGCGGCTCATGCCGGTGACGCTGGCGACATTGCCCATCAGGATGAACAGCGGCACCACGATCAGTTCGGCGTTCGAGGCCAGCGCAAAGGTCTCGGATGACAGCAGGCCGATGGCGGCCTGCAATCCGTTCAGATGCCAGATGCCCGCAAAGCCTACCGCGAACATCGCGAAGGCCACCGGAATGCGCACCATCAACAGGATCAGCAAAACGCCGATGCCGGACAGGCCGATCAGGACCGGGCTCATTCCTCTGGCCCCGGCCAGGGCGCGGGTGGGGCACCGTGCAGCAGGGTGATGACGCCGCGCAGCGTCAAGGCCAGCGCGCTGACCAGCGACAGGCCCACCAGCGCGTATTGGAACCACGCAATGGGCAGGCGCAGAAGATTGGTGGACAGGTTCAGCATCTGGCTGAGCGCGGCACTGCGCCAGACGGCCAGCGCGATCATCGCAAAGATCGCCGCCCCCAGCAGGGCCGCCACGACATCGATGGCGCGGTTCAGCCCGTCCGAGAACCATGGCTGCAGGATGTCCACGGCGATATGCCCCCCCGTGCGGTCGCAGAGTGCCATGCCGCCGAAGACGATCAGGACCATGGTCATCGTGACCAGATCCTGCGCCCCGTAAAGCGGCAGACCCATGTTTCGCCCCACCACATCCGCCACGATCACCCCGGTGACGAAGATCAACCCCGCCGTCCCGATGAAGGCCGAGAGGGCGATCAGCCCGTCCGTCAGACGCGCGAGCCTGTCCAGGACCATCATTCGCCCCGCATCGCGGCCAGAACCTCGGCCCCGCCGACACGCTCGACATAGGCATTCGTCACTTCGGCCATGGCATCGTCGAAGACGGCGCTGGCATCTGCATCTAGGTCGTTGACCACCACGGCATCCGACGCCCGCGCAGCCTCCAGTCCCCGATCGGCGGTCGCGATCCACGCCTCTTCGGCGCGCTGCGACCACTCGGCGCGGCCCTCGGCCAAGGTGGCTTGGGCATCTTCGGGCAGGCGGTCATGGGCGGCCTGGTTCAGCACCGTGAAGAAGGTCAGCCGGCCAAAGTTCGGGCCGGTGGTGATGCTGCCCACAACCTCCTCCAGCTTGAAATCCGACAGGACCGAGCCGCCGCTGACCAATCCGTCGATCAGTCCGGTCTGCAGCCCGTTATAGACCTGCGTCATGGGGATCTGCACGGGCGTCGCGCCCAAGGCGGTCACGGCCTCGGCCGCGATGGCGCCGGCCACGCGGATCTTGAGGCCCGCCAGATCGCCGGGTTCACGGATCTCGCTGTCGCGCATCATCAGGATGTTGGGCTCCGACCCCCAGAAGGCGACGACCTCGGTCATCGGGAACTCGGCCTCCAGCGCATCGGCGGCCCGCCAGAAGGCGGCGTGGACGGGCTGGTCCAGCGGCAGGGCGCCCGGCGCCTCGAGCATCATGGTCAGCGGGAATTGCGACGAGGTATAGCCGGGCAGTCCCCAGCCCAGATCCGCCGTGCCCTGCACGATGCGCACGAACTGATCCTGCGGACCGGCGCCCAGCTCGCCGCCGTGAAAGGCGCGCAGCGTGACGGCGCCATCGGTTCCGCTGGCCAGAGCCTCGGTCAGAGGGTCGATCTGGGCTGCGGTGATCGTGTGCATGGGCGCGGCCCAGTTGGCGTATTTCAGTTCCTGCGCGATGGCGGCGCTGGCAACCAGCGTCAGGGCGGCAGCAAGGGTTATGGTCGTGGTGGTCATGGTTTCTCCTCCCAAAGAAAGCCTGATGATCGGGTGATGTCAGGCAGCAATCAGACTATTCAGAAACAGGTCCACGTCCGGATCGGGCGCGGACAGGTGGCGACGCGCGGCCATATGAGCGCGCGGGTTGTTCAGCGTCTCGATGGCCGCCAAACCGTGATCGTCGAACCGCGCGACGGTGTCGGCCGAGAGCGCCTCGTCCCGCGCACCAAGACCTGCATGGCCCGCGATCTGCAGCTTGCAGGCGCCCTGATCCGACCAGAACCACGGCAGCGCGGTGTAATCGGCGGGCGCTGCGCCCGCGATACGGGCGGCGATCAGGCGGGCCTGATCGGTCGCTGCCTGCACGCTTTCCAGCCGCAGATGCCGCCCCGTCCGCGCGCAGGGCGCCGAGGCACAATCGCCAAGCGCCGAGATGGCAGGGTCCGAGCTGCGCAGCTGCCCGTCCAGCCGGACGCCGTCCGCGACCTCCAGCCCTGCCGCTTCGGCCAGTGCGGTATCGGGGCGCACGCCGGCGGCCATCAGGACCAGATCGGCGAGGATATGGCTGCCGTCCGACAACGTCACGCCCGCATCGTCGACGGCCACGGCCCCCTGCCCCAGATGCAGCGCCACACCCTGCGCCTGATGCCAGGCGGCGAGCGTCGCGGCCATTGGCCCCGAGACGGCGCGTGACAGCAGACGCGGTGCGGCCTCGATCACCGCGACCTCGAGGCCCAGCTTGCGGGCGACGGCAGCAAATTCCAGCCCGATGAAGCCGCCGCCGATCACCGCCACCCGCCGCGCCTGCGGCAGCCGGTCGCGCAGGATCTGCGCGTCGGACAGGCTGCGCAGCCCCAAGGCGCGCTCAGCCCCCGCAATGGGTGGGGTCAGGTTCCGCGCGCCGGTGGCCAGCACCAGATGGTCATAGGGCAATATCCGCAGGCCGCCGTCGTGGCGCAAGGTGACGGTGCGGGCGTCGCGGTCGATCGCCTCGGCCAGATGACCCGGCAGACAGGTCACATCCTTGCCGGTGAAAAAGCTGGCCGGGCGCAGGGTCAGCGCCTCGGCCCGGCCGTCCAGCAGATAAGCCTTGGACAAAGGCGGGCGCTGATAGGGCAGGCCATGCTCGGCCCCGACCAGCGTGACGGGCCCCGCATAGCCCGCCTGCCGCAGGCTGACCGCCAGTTGCAGACCGCCCTGTCCTGCGCCGATGATGAGGGTACCGCCGAGGCTCACATCTGCTCCTCGGGCAGATGCACGACCAGCCCGTCCAGCGCGGGCGTCAGCCGGATCTGACAGGACAGGCGCGAGCGGTCATCGACCTCGGCCGCCGCGCCCTCCAGCATCTCGACCTCGTCGGGGGATGGGCCGCCGGTGCGGTCCTGCCAAGCGGCATCGACATGGCAATGGCAGGTCGCGCACATCATCGCGCCTCCGCATTCGCCGACAATGCCGTCGACATCATGGGCGACGGCGGCCTGCATCAGGGTGCTGTCCTCTTCCGCCTCGATGGTGGTCTGCTGCCCGTCGGGGGCGATGAAGGTCACATGGATCATGGGATGTCCTTTCAGGTCCACGGTTCTGGGCCTAGTTCAGCCGCACGGGCAGGTTGATGGGTCCGCGAAAGCCGAAGCCTCGCCATTGCACGGCATCTGGGTCGGGCAGGCTCATGTCGGGGAAGCGGTCGAACAGCATGGGCAGTATGATCTTGCCCACCGTGCGCCGCGCGACATGCGCGCCCGCGCAGTGATGCGGGCCGTTGCCGAAAGACTGATGCGGGTTCTTGCCGCGAAAGACGTAGAATTCTTCGCCGTTCTCGAAGATCTCCTCGTCGCGATTGGCGCTGGCCTGGATGGTCATGACCGTATCGCCCGCCGGAATGTCATGGCCGCCCAGCTGCGTGTCCCGCGTCACCAGCCGAGAGCTGGCCTGGATCGGCGCCACCCACCGCACACCCTCCTCGAAGGCCTCGGACCAGGCGGATTGCGCGCGCGCACCTCGGCCAATTGGTCGGGATTGGTCAGCAGGCCGAAGATGATCGTGGCCATCGCGTCGCGCGGCTCGTTGATGCCGCCGCCGATGGCGATCTTGATATTGGCGTGGATCTGGGCCTCCGGGATCGGATCCTCCGCCGTCAGCATCAGCGACAGGGCCGAGCCGTCCGGTTCCGCAATCCGGCGGGCCGACACCTGCGCGAACAGCGCGTCCATCTCGTCATTGGCGCGGTCGGAGGCGGCGAAGGGTTCTGGCTGCCAGCCGAAATTGCCCGCCCCGTCGATCAGGTGCTGCGACCAGCGCATCATCTGGTCATCCGTCGCCTCGGGGGATGCCCAGGATATGCGCCAGAATGCGCGCCGACAGCGGGCCGCAGAGGTCGGTGAACAGGTCCCACCACCTCGCCGCGCGGCAGGCGGGCGATATAGTCCTCGGCCAGCCGTTCATACAGCGGCCCCCATTCGGCGATGATCCGCTTGGGCGTCAGCGCCCTAGAAATGGCGCGGCGTTCGGCCAGATGCTCGGCCCCGTCCTTGCGCATCAGGGTATGGGCGCGGAAGGCGGGGCGCATCGGCGTCCTGGGGTCGTCGCTGCTGAACAGCTCGGGGTCGTCTTTGACCAGCTTGGTCAGCGCGGCCTTGGTCAGCAGCGTCCGCCCGACCGATGCGACGTGCAGCACGGGGCTTTCGGCGCGCAGACGGCGATAGATCGGATAGGGATCGGTTGCCAGCTGTGCCAGCGTGATCGTCTGATCCAGCGGTGCGACTGGCACGTCCCGGTCCTCCTCTTGTCTCCTCGTCATGTGTGATAGCGCAGCCTAGGACTTTCGATCAATGCGATGGTTCTGTTATGTTCAATGCAATAATTTGATGGATCTGTGATGCGTACCCCCTCCCTGCCCCCCGAGGCCGCCGCCCTCGACTTCGCCGCATTGGAGCTTTTGCGGGTCGTCCACGACAGTGGCTCGTTCTCGGCTGCGGCGGAGCGGTTGGGCGTGAACCAGTCGGCGGTGAGCTACACGATGGCCAAGCTGCGCGGCTGCTTCGGCGATCCGCTGTTTGTGCGGCAGGGGGGACGGCAGGTCGCGACCGAGCGGTGCCAGGATCTGCTGGAACGCAGCGGCCTGATGCTGGCCATGCTGGAAGACATGGCCCGCCCCGAGGCGTTCGATCCGCAGGGCTCGACCCGCAACGTCGCCATCGCCTGCAACTATTACGAACGCGTGCTGCTGATCCCCCGCATCGTCGCGGCGATCCGGCAGGCCGCGCCGTGCATGACGGTCACCGTCATCAATGCGCTTGGCGACGGCCATCAGCGCCTGCTGTCGCGCGAGGCCGATGTGCTGGTCGGTCCCTTCGCGCCCAGTGGTGCCGGCTTTCATTCGCGCCGCCTCTATGTCGAGGAATATGCCTGCCTGATGGACCCGGCCCATCCCGCAGCCCATGGCACCGATCTGGATGCGGACGGGTATCTGGCGCTGAACCATGTGCTGATCCAGTACGGTCCCGCATGGCGATCCGCATATCTGCAGGAGATCGATGCCGCAGGCCATGTGTTGACGCCTGCGATCACCGTGCCCAGCCCTGCCGGGCTGGACACGCTGATCGCAGGGTCGGATCTAGTGGCCACGGTGCCGCGCAGGCTGGGGGCGCGCAACGCCGCGCGGCTGGTGCTGCGCGACTGTCCGTTCCGCGGGCAGTTCGACCTCCGCCTTGGCTGGGCTTCGCATACCAATGCCTCGGCCATGCACCGCTGGCTGCGCGACCTGATCTGGCAGGTCGGCCGTGGCTGATCGGTCAGAACGGAAAATGCTGATGAGGGTCCTCGATCGTGACCCATCGCAGCCATGTGAAGGCATCGATCGCCGCCCTGCCGCCGAACCGGCCATAGCCTGACTCCTTGATGCCGCCGAAAGGCATCTGCGCCTCGTCCGAGACGGTGGGGCCGTTGATGTGGCAGATGCCGCTGTCGATGCGGTCGGCCACCCGCATGGCGCGTACCAGATCACCACCATAGACCGCCGCCGACAGGCCGAAAGGGGTATCGTTGGCCACGCGCACGGCCTCGTCGTCATCGGCCACGCGGATGATCGGCTTGACCGGACCAAAGCTTTCCTCGGCATAGATGGTCATGTCGGGCGTCACATGGTCGATCAGCGTGGCCGTCACGACCGCACCGTCCCGCGTACCCCCCGCGATGACCGTGCCGCCCTTGGCCACGGCATCCGCGATGATCGCGTCCATCTTTTCGGTGGCCTGCGGCGTGACCAGCGCCCCCAGCACGACCTTGCCGCGCGGATCGCCCGCAGGCAAGGCGCGCGTCTTGGCGGCCAGGGCCTCGATAAAGCGGTCCGCGATGGCATCCTGCACGATGATCCGTTCGGTGGACATGCAGATCTGGCCTTGATTCATGAAGGCGCCGAAGGCCGCGCCGTTCACGGCCGCCTCGAGATCCGCATCGTCCAGCACGATCATCGGCGCCTTGCCGCCCAGTTCCAGCACGACCGGCTTCAACTGTGCGGCGGCCAGCCCCGCGATGATCCGCCCCACCTTGGTCGAGCCGGTGAAGTTCACGTGCCGCACCTCGGGCGCCGCGATCAACGCGGCCACGACGTCGGCGGCATCCTCGGGGGCGTTGGTCACGACGTTCAGCACGCCCGGCGGAAAGCCCGCGCGGCGGAAGGCCTCGCCGATGGCCAGATGCGTGGCCGGGCACATCTCGGAAGCTTTCAGCACCACCGTATTGCCGCAGGCGATCGCCATGGCGACGGCGCGCGTGCCCAGGATGACCGGCGCATTCCATGGCGCGATGGCAAGGCAGACGCCATGCGGCTTGCGCTGCGCCATGGCCAGCGTGCCGGGCTTGTTGGCGGGGATGATCTCTCCGGTGATCTGGGTGGTCATGGAGGCGGCTTCGCGCAGGATATTGGCTGCCAGCGCGCAGTTGAAGCCGATCCAGGGACCGGTCGCGCCGGTCTCGGTCATCGCGGTGTCGATGATCTGCGGCGTCATCGCCTCCAGCTCGTCGGCGGCCCTGGACAACAGGCGGCGGCGTTCGGCGGGACCCGTCCGCGACCAGGCGGGAAAGGCCGCGCCCGCCGCTTGGGCCGCGCGACGCATGTCGTCGACCCCGCCCGCAGGCGCGCTGGTGGCGACTTTGCCCGTCACCGGGTCGGTCCGATCATAGCGGCGACCCGAGACCGCGTCGCAATCCTGACCGTCGATCAGCATGGAAATCGTCATTCTGTTCTCCCTTCTGCCCCTGGCCGGATATTGGTCAGTAAGGCAGTCCCACGTAATTTTCGGCCAGATCCCTGCGCGCAGTCTCGGATTGCGCCAGATGATCCAGCGTCGCCCGGCGCATCCGCGCGGCAAAGGCATCCTCGCCCTCGAAACGGTGCAGCATGGTCGTCATCTGCCAGCTGAACCGCATCGCCTTCCAGATCCGCGCAAGGGCCCGTTCCGAATAGCCTTCGATCCCCGCCATCCCCCGGCCCTGCAGTGCCGCGATCAGCGCCTGATGCAGGTAGAAGACATCCGAGGCCGCCAGGTTCAACCCCTTGGCCCCGGTCGGCGGCACGATATGTGCGCTGTCGCCCACCAGAAACAGATTGCCCCATCGCAACGGTTCGGACACGAAACTGCGCAGCGGCGCGATGCTTTTCTCGACCGACGGATGCGGGGCCAGGGTCCGGGCCAACTGCGAGGGGATGCGGCGCGAGAATTCGGCCCAGAAGCGTTCGTCGGACCAGTCCTCGACCCGGTCGGCCTGCGGCACCTGCACATAGCATCGCACGAGATTGTCGTTGCGCATCGAGGCCAGCGCAAAGCCGTGCTGCGAATTGGCATAGACCAGCTCGTCCGCGATCGGCGGCATCTGGGCTAGAATACCCAGCCAGCCGAAGGGATAAACCCGTTCAAAGGCGTGGCGCCTGTCCTCGGGGATGGTTCGCCGCGAGACGCCGTGAAACCCGTCGCAGCCCGCGACATAGGCGCAATCCAGCCGCTTGCGCAGGCCCTGATGGGTGAAGTCGACCACCGACCGGTCCTGGTCCAGATCGCCGATCACCACATCCGAGACCTCGTGCAGGATCGTCGTGCCCTGCGCCTCCTGCGCCTCGTAAAGGTCGCGCGTCACCTCGGTCTGGCCATAGACGGTGACCTGCCGACCCGTCAGCGCATGGATGTCGATGCGGATCAGATGGTCGTCGTCGGACAGCAGGAACCCGTCATGCGCAATCCCCTCGACATCAAGCCGGGCGGCGACGCCTGCCTCGCGCAGCAGCTCCACCGTGCCGCTTTCCAGAACGCCCGCCCGGATCCGCTGCAGCACGTGATCGCGCGTGGCCCGTTCCAGCACGACCGTGTCGATCCCGGCGCGGTTCAGCAATTGCGACAGCAGCAGCCCGGAGGGCCCGCCGCCGATGATGGCGACCTGAGTGCGGATCGTGGTCATACGGCGCCTCTTGCATGATCTTGGCGTCAGGTTATCGGCAATCCGGGCCTGAACGAATGGACGCAGACGGCATTGGCTGGTACTTTTCCGGCATGACGCCCCGCCCCTCCATTCCGGTCTTCACCCTGTTCGGAGAGACCAGCGCCTTCCCCGACGTGATCCATTGCGAACGGGTTCTGGACCGGGCGCGCCTGCATGACTGGGTGATCTCGGCGCATCGGCATCGCCAGATGTCGCAGATCCTGCAGATCGAGGCCGGCCGGGCCGAGGCGCGTGTGGACGGACGAGTGATGGTTCTGGGGCCGGGCGACTGGCTGTACATCCCGGCGCAGGCGGTTCACGGCTTTGTCTTTTCGCAAGGTGCCGAGGGCACGGTCCTGTCCTTTCCCGCCCCCATTACGGCCGGGATGACGCCTCAGATGTCGCCCTGGCTTGCCCGGCCGCAGACGGGCCGCCTGTCTGACCGGGCTGCAGGGTTGATCGAGGACATGCGCGCAACTCATGCGTCGCGTGGCACATTTCGCACGCAGCGCCTTGTCGGGCTCTCCCATGTCCTGCTCGCGACCATTGCCGAGGATACGTTGGACGGGGCGGGGCCCGCCCATCCGGCAGAGCGCCACATGGACGCCCTTGACGCATTGATCGCGCGGCATCTGGCTGCAGGCTGGACGGCGCGCGATTATGCCGCCGCGCTGCATGTCACGACCGGCCATCTGAACCGCGTTGTCCAAGCTGCGAAAGGCTGCAGCCTGACCGCCCATCTGGAGGCCGCCCTGATGGCAGAAGCCTGTCGCCTGATCGCCTTTACCCGCATGCCCCTGGCTGAGATCGGGTTTCGCCTCGGGTTCAAGGACCCTTCCTATTTTTCCCGCAGGTTCCGCCGATCCTTTGGCGAGGCGCCGGCAACCTATCGACAGCGCATTCAGGACTCATGATCGTGACATGCCCCGCGCAGCATTGCGGCTTGTCACACCTGCGGAGGCGGTCCGCGCCTGATGCTACCTTGCATTAGTGTGATCGATCAGGAGGCACGCCGCCCAAATGCCCGCGGGCAGGACGGTCCGATGCGGGGCCGCCAAATCCCGGGCGGGCCATAGCCCGACCAAACCCGGCGCCCAACTTGGTCATGGGCACCGGACGCGGCCCTCTCATGCTGCCACCGTGCGATACAGATCCAGAACCAAAGGGCTGCGCCAGACTACGGGCGTGCCGCGAGTGCATCGGATGCTGTCAGGGACTCGGCGGCCACATCATCTATCTCCCCGCCCTATGGACATAGGTCCATGCTCGTAGACGAGGCGTCGTCGGATGCGGCGCGGCAATGCAGCTCTGGAAAGGACGGCAAATCCGCCGGAGCCCCCTGCCCCTCACGCCGCCGGACAGCCAAAGGCAATCCCTCCGGGTCGTATCCCGCGCGGGCCTTTACCGGCTCGCGTGCGATCCGGTTTCAGCCCGGCACCGGCCCCCGCGTCTGAAGCATGGCGTCGACTTGGATAGGGGCCGGGCGTTCGCAGGCCCCTAGGGCCGCCGCCGCAGGCAGGACCAGTAACCCAGCCTCTAAGCCTCCTTGCAGGCGGGCCGCTGCTCAACATGAACTGGTTGCGCCACGAGATTTGGCAGGGCCTGTCGGGCGGATAGCGTTAGCGCCTGCAGATTGCCCCTGCCCTGGCCCTGCAGCCGCAGGAGTGGTTTCTGGTGTGCCCAGGACCATCTGAACATCCCGCACCTGATCGCGCGGCTGCGGCTGACCAGCATTAAGGCCCTGCACGACGTCAACCACCCCGCCAGGTTTTATGACCGCTTGCTGGTCCCGGAAAGGTGCCACGTCGTAGCCAAGAACCAACCGACAGAGACTCTGGCGAAAGAGCTGTTGGACGTTTGACATTCATGTCGCGCCAGCGGGAAACATCGCCTTGCTGCCAGCCTGCTTCCAAGGCCGTGCGACGCGGCCCCGGGGTTTGATCAGAACCGCAGCACGGCGGTGGCTGCGATGCTGCGGCCCGGTTCGCGCTGGCCCACCACCTCGGCATAGTCGCTGCCATAGCTGGCGCGGTCCACATAGGTGCGGTCAAACAGATTGGTGACCTCGGCGCGGAAGGTGACGTTGTCAAAGGCTTCCGGCTCGTATTCGGCGAAGATGTCGACGACCGTGTAACCCGGCCAGTCGCTGTCGGTATCTGCCGCGCGGGTCTCCTCCTCGATGGCATGCTGGACGATGCCGCCCAGGGTCAGCCCGGCCCTCACCTCGTGTCGCGCCTCCAGCGTCAGCATGGCGCCCGGGATGGTGCCCAGTTCACGAACATCGAAACTGGAGGCCCCGCGCCCGTCCAGCGTCACCTCGGTATCGCTGTAGCGCAGCGCCGCGAAGCCCCCCCGCCAGTCCTGGCGGGCCGACAAGCGGAAACCTTCGCTTTCCAGGTCCCGGGCGGTCAGGCCCTTGCGGACATCGCCAAGACGGGTTCGGAAGATCTCGGCCCCCAGGGTGGTGCCGCCCTGCGTCCATTCGGCCCCCAGAACCCGGTTCTGCCCGCGCGTCGCCCCGAGCGCGTCATAGGCGTCGGGTGCCGAAAAATCGTCCAGCTCGTAGACCGAGGCCAGCTGCGTGCCCCCGAACACGCTGGAGGCGCCGGCATTCAGCGACAGAGTATCTGTCACGTGCCAAGTGATCGCGGCATTGACGCTGGCCCCGTCGGTATCGACCGCCTGCCCGCCCACGCCGGTGAAGCGGCTCTGGTCATAGCGCAGGCCGGCGCTGTAATCGATCGGGCCGTGGCGGCCCCGCGTCTGCACGAAGAGGCCGGTATTGGTGCGATCCTCGCGGAAGGCCAAGACGCTGCCATCGTATTGACCCTCGTACCGGCCGCGGCTGCGAGCGGTGTCCAGACCCGCGGTGACCTCGGCCCCGCCCAATTGGAACCGGTTCTGCACGACCAGGCTGACCGTGTCGGCAACACCAGTGTTGAAATCTGGGGCGGGGGTTTCGGCGGTCGCCAGGTCGAACGTATCGAGCGCGCTTTCGCTGCGGGACAGGCGGATTTCGGGGTTCAGCAGGCCATCGGTGCCCGTGCGGCGCAGGGTCAGGGTCTGGCTGTTCTGGTCCAGGGCATAGCGCCGCGTCTCGGGCGTGGGGCGCCCGCCGAACACGCCGCCCAAATTGGCGCGATAGGGCCGCAGGGCATCGTCCTTGAACCCGATCGCACCCAGCTCGGCCCGCCAGTCGCCCATCTGCGTGCCCAGCTTCAGCGCAAAGCTGGTCATGTCGGCACCTGTGCGCGGCACGACCGCGCCATCGCCGTCCGTGTAGGCCTCGCCCGTCGCGCGCTTGCCATAGACCAGGACATCGACGGGCCCCTGCTGCCCATAGAGCGCAAGCGCACCCGTGGCGGTATCGCCATTGCCCGCAAGGCCGGTGGTGGCCTGCCCCCCGAAGCGGCGTCCGGGCTCCAGCAGGTCCGGCGCCGATTTCGTCTCATAGGCCAGGCTTCCGGCCAAGGCCGCAAAGCCCGCATCGGCAGGCGCCACACCCGGATCGACGCGGGCGGCCTTCAGCAGGTTCGGGTCAATGATGTTCGTGCCGGTGTGATGAAACATGCGGTTGTTCTGTGCTGCCCCGTCGACGCTGACCGCCAGCTGCTGCTCATCGATGCCGTTGACGAACACCCGTTCGGCAATGGCGATGCCGCCGCCCACGGTCACGCTCGGCTCGGCGCGGAACAGGTCTTCCAGCGTGCCGGTGCGCGCATCCCGGATCTGGGCCTCGCTCACGGCAATCTGGCCCGAGGGGTCATCGACCACGGACAGGACGATGGGATCCAGCAGAATGGCCTGCGCCAAGGCATGGCCGGGCAACAGGGAAGAACCGAGCAGCACAGCTGCAAGCGGGGATTTCGACATCTCTCACTCCTTCGTGTCAACGAATGAGCTTGCAAGAGCGTCGGACCGCGTCGGCTGGCTTCTGAAATCCTCTAAGCACAGGATATTGCAAAGGTCACCAGGCTTTTTATCCGATTCGGTGTCCCGCCTTGAGGTGTGGCACATTGGGACCATTCACGGAGGATATCGATCCTGGCGTCGCCTGCGACCGATCCAACTGGCTGCCGCCGACACGATCGTCACCGGAATGGCCAGTGCGGCCAGAAGCGCCAGCCCGAAAGCGGACATCTGACCATTGCCTGCAAGAGCCAGCATGACAGGAAACTGGCTCAGGGTCAGGACGATCCCCACCAGCCAGCCTCGACGATCAGATCGAAACCCGATGATCCCGGCCAGAAGACCCGAGGCCGGGTAGGCGACTGTCCAATAGCTCTCCGCATCCCATGGCTCGGGCGTGCCCGCAACGATCGAGACGACCAGCCAGAAACACATTCCCACCGTCGCAAGGCCAGCGAATTTCATGACAGATTTCATATGCGCCCTTATGCATCGCCCAAGTTCTCAAAGCTGCCAGAGGATATTTTATCTCAGTAGGCCTGCAGTCTCCCGAGAGTATCATCGCAGATCGATTTTACTCAGTGCCAAGAGTTGCAGAACGCCTGAGGACTGCCTCTCCGATTACGCCGTAGCCATAGATCCGAAAAAATGCGAGCTGGCCAAGTACCTTTAACTTGGCCAGCTCGCATTTCATGCTTCGGCTTTCTGAAACGCCTCCTTCCGCTTCTTGCGAAAGGTGGGCAGGATCATTGGGGCCAGCAGCACGGTGGCTACCAGCATGGTCAGGCTGATCGGCCGCTCGACAAAGATGCTGGCGTCGCCTTTAGTAATCAGCATCGTCCGGCGCAAGTTCGCCTCCAGCAACGACGGCCTGTCAACCGCCCCAAGACGAAGCCCGGCAGCAAGGGCCCGGGCTCGCAACGCGCCGGTTTTTACGCCGCCGTTGACACCGCAGAAGCGATGGGAGGTTAATCTCGGCGATCACCTCGCCATTTGATCGACGATGCAGGTTTCATAGAGCATTCTCGCGCAGCCGTTTGCTGAAAATCGTGCCGCCTTGGCCAGAACATGACGTGAAGGAATGACCATCACACTCGAAAGGTGATCGACAATGCCCTTACGTCACGCTGAACACGATCATCAGAACGGCGCTTGCTCCGCGGGCAAGGTCGGCCCGGGCGCCAGGATGCTGATCATGATCAGCCGACCGCCACACCCCAACAACTGCGATGACGTTATAGGGCACTGAGAGGCCATAGCCAAATAGCAGTGCCATCCATGGTCGGTCGAGGGACAGCAGCGTCAGAAGCATAATGGTCGTGGTTACTTTGACAAACAGACCGATCAAGACCATCCATGTCCAGAAGGCATCTGCCAGGGGCAGATCGCCCCGCCACAGGGCAAGTAGCCTCTTCATGTGTTAACAGCGATCAAAGCCTGCGATTCTTTGATGACGCTTAAGTTCGCGTCAAAAGGCCGCATTGTTCTGGACTGTGATATTAAAGGCGTCACTGATTGGTCCTCAGTGACATGGCTCTCGAAGGCGTGTCAATCGGCGCCCAATATTGACCCCCTTTCGGCGTGCAATTTTGACCCCTTAGCTGTGTGGTGATCAGGGTCTGTCCCGACGCAGCTGATCATGTTGCGGAGGCGGGACAGACCCTGATCAGGCGCGGTTCTTGAAGCGCCAGGACTCGTTGCCGGTTTCGAGGATCTCGCAGTGATGCGTGAGGCGGTCGAGCAGGGCCGTTGTCATCTTGGCATCGCCGAAGACGGCCGGCCATTCGCCGAAGGCAAGGTTCGTCGTGACGATGATGGACGTGCGCTCGTAGAGCTTGCTGATCAGGTGGAACAGCAACTGGCCGCCTGCCTGAGCGAATGGAAGATATCCCAGTTCGTCGAGTACGATGAAGTCGAGACGGGTCAGGTATTCGGCCGTGCGCCCCTGTTTACCGCTGCGGCTCTCGGTATCGAGCCTGTTCACCAGATCGACCACGTTGAAGAAGCGGCCTCGGGTGCCGTTCCGTATCAAGGCGCGAGCGATCGCGATGGCGAGATGTGACTTTCCCGTGCCAGTGCCACCGATCAGCACGACATTGCGCTGGTCGGCCACGAATGTGCCAGTCGCAAGATCGCGCACCAGGCCCTCGTTGACCGGTGTGTCGGCAAAGTCGAAGTCTTCGATATCCTTCGCGAGCGGCAGCTTTGCCACGGTGAGCTGATACTTGATCGATCGGGCCTGCTTCTCGGCGATCTCTGACTGCAACAGATCACCGACAATACGGGGCGGTTCGAACTGGCGCTTGATACTGGTGGCCATGATCTCGTCATAGGCGCTGCGCATCCCGTAGAGCTTGAGAGTGGCCATCAATTCCAGAACCTGGGTGCGTTCCATCGTAGTTTGTCCTCCTGAGGCTGTCGTAGCGTGCGCAATCAGCCACGGGCTCGTGGGTCAGCCGCAACGCGGTGGGGGTGAGAAGCAATGGAGGTGGTGCCGGGTCCCGGCTGCGCGCGAGGATGTTGATGATGACCGGCGCCGAAAAGACGCCCTGTGCGAGGGCCTCCTGGCACGCGGCTTCCACAGCAAGGAGGCCATCGGTCGCGACGCAGCCGAGGATTGCCACCATCTGTCGGTCGCCGTCATTCATGCTCTTGAGCTTGCGGCGCACCGTCGCTATCGCGGTCGGCAGCACCCAGTTCTGGAACGGGGCACCATTCCGTAAGGCGCCGGGTTTGCGTGCCAGAACAGGCACATAGTGCCAGGGATCGTAGACCGTCTCGTTCCTGCCAAAGCAGCGGGAATGTTCTGCCACGATGACCCCGTCCTGCCGGATGACGATCTTCTCGGCATAAGCGTGGACTTCGACGGGCCGTCCGACAGCCGTCGAGATCACGGAATACCTGTTGTTGTCGAACCGGACGAGGCAGGTCTTGGAGACGGAGGCCGGAACGGAATGGAAGCCGTCAAACGAGCCGACATAGGGGACGAGGGTCGCGCGCTCTGTCTCGAACATCTGCCAGATCATCTGATCGCTGCGCTCAGGGTGCTTGTGCGCCTTCGCATAGGCGATGCATTTGTCGAGCAGCCAGACGTTCAGCTCGTCCAGGCTCCTGACCCGAAGCCTTGGGGTGAAGAACCGTTCGCGCACAAGGCCAACCTGGTTCTCGACCTGGCCTTTCTCCCAGCCCGACGCAGGCGTGCAGGCAACCGGCTGAACCAGATAGTGGCTGCACATCTGCAAAAAGCGCCGATTGTAGAGCCGCTCCTTGCCGATAAAGACCGCCTCGACCGCCGTCTTCATGTTGTCGTAGATCCCGCGCGTGCAAGTGCCCTTGAAGAAGGCGAAGGCCCGGTCATGCGCGTCGAACATCGAAGCCACCGCGGCGCCATCGGTTTGAGCCCGATGGCTGAGGCTCCTGGCTCTCGCGCATATACGCCCGGGCGAACATCATGCGGCTGTGGCAGAGCCTGACATGCGCGACCTTGACCGTCGTCGTCACGCCGTTGATCAGCACGACCTCATGGCTCCAGTCGAATTGGTAGGCCTCGCCGGGCGCATAGTAGAGCGGCACGTAGGCTTCGGCAGCCGCTGATCCGCGCGCCTTCGACCAAGTCTTGGCGTAACGCCGGATTGCATCGTAACTGCCCTCGTAGCCGAGTGACCGGACCTCCTCGTAGATCCGGATCAGGGTCAGCCGTTCTCGCGACGCCTTGCCTTCATTGGCAACTAGGAACCGATCCACCTCCGACTGCCAGGGCCCAACCCGCGGCATCGGCTGATGGTCACGCTCGTAGGTGAAGTCCGTCTCGTCTGACCGCAGGATCTTGCGCACCGTGTTGCGCGACACATGCAGGTCCCGGACGATGCGCTTCATCGACCAGCCCTGCACATGAAACGCCCGACGCACCCGCGCTATCGTATCCACTCGCTTCAACTCCCCCTCCATCCGCTGCCTCGCAACGGATGGTCAGATGAAACCCGAGGGGGGTCAAAATTGGACGCCGATTACCCCGCCAAGGGGGTCAGTTTTGCACGCCGAAACACAAGCAGATCGCAATCAAGCGGGTTCTCGTCACTGCGCGTGAAGCCAAAGGCCTTGGGGTCGAACTCCAGGAGCCGGTGAATGGTCCTGGCCTCCATGCCCGTGGCCTCGGACATGCGTTTGGCGGCGCGTCCGGTCGGCGCGCACAGCAAAAGCTTCACGGCCTTGGCGGCCAGGATGCGGAGGATCGAGTTCACGATCGTGGTCTTGCCCACGCCGGGTCCCCCGGTGATCACCAGGACCTTGGACCTCAGCGCCAGGCGAATGGCCTCTGCCTGGCTGGCCGCAAGGGTCAGACCCGTCTTCTGCTCGATCCATGGCAGGGCCTTGTCGGCGTCGATTGCCGACCAGGGCAGAGGCGCCCTCCGGATCCGCTAGAAGTGCTCCGCGATTGCGCGCTCTGCCTGGTAAAGCCCTGTCAGGAAGATGCAAGCCGCATCCCCGACCCGGTCTGCGATGACCGTGCCTTCGTCAAGCTCCTCGTGCAGGGCGCTCTCGATCAGCGTCGCGGGCACGTCGAGAAGCTTTTCCGCAAGCGCAATCAACTCCAGGCGTGGCAGGCCGCAGTGGCCGTTGCCCATTGCCTCTGCCAGCGCAAACGACACCCCCGCGCGCGGACGTATCACCGCGGTTTTCTCGATCCCGAGCTTTTCTGCGATTGTGTCTGCCGTGCGAAAGCCGATGCCGCGGATGTCCCTAGCCAAGCGATACGGGTTCTCGCTCATCACCTGCACGGCGTCGGTGCCGTAGGTCTTGAAGATCCGCACCGCGCGCGCTGTCCCCACAGCGTGCTGATGCAGGAAGACCATGATCTCGCGAATGACCTTCTGGTTCGCCCAACCCGTGGTGATCTTCGCCGCCCGGAGAGGACCAATGCCTTCGACCTCGCTCAGACGTTCGGGTGTCGCTTCGATGATATCAAAGACATCGGTGCCGAACTGCTTGACCAGCCGCCGGGCATAGACAGGCCCGATCCCGCGGATCATGCCGGAGCCCAGGTACTTTTCGATCCCCTCACGGGTGGAGGGTGCATGGGTCTTCAGAAAGTGCGCCTTGAACTGCAGACCATGGGTGCGGTCGTTGAGCCAGATGCCGGACGCCGTGATCCACTCCCCTGCGGAGATCATCGCGGCATGTCCCACGACGGTGACAAGATCCCGATGCCCTCGCGCCTTGACCCGCAGGACGCAAAAGCCAGTCTCAGCGTTGTGGAACGTGACCCGCTCGACCAGGCCCGCCACCACTTCCGTTCCGCTGTCGGCCTGCGGCGTCATGCGCGGCACATCCCACGGCTCCCCTACTCGGCCGCGTCAGATCCTTCGGCGACCACCTTCGGCTTACGGCCCCGCTTTGCCTTGGGAACATCGCCCTCCTCAGCCACAGCTTTCGGTTTGCGACCCCTGGTCGCTTTCGGGGCATCTGCCGAAGGCTCGGTGGCTGCCTCAGCTGCCGCCTTGGGCGGCCGGCCTCGCCTCGCTTTCGGTGCGTCCGCGACCTCGCTCCTGGGTGTCGTCGCCTTGCGCCCTCGGCCTCCGACCTTCGCGGCCGGGGCGGACGCCCCTGCCCCTTCCTCTGCCGCAATCTCGCGCTCGGCCTGCGACCAGTGTTCGGCATCCTGCCCCTGTGGACGGCCGGCTTGCTCCCAGAGAGCGTGTGCCCGATCCCGGACCTTTTGTGTGCGTTTGTCATCCATGATGAAACTCCATCCTTGCCACCACAACCATCCCGTTTTTCTGCCCAGACCGCAGGATAGTAACGCCTCCTGTTGAAGATCTGCAGTTCAGCGTGCCACGGCGACACGGCGTTTCCAAGAGATCCCTCAGCGCAAGGCTGATCATGGATCTACGGTGCACCGTGCCGCTCCATCGCCCTCTGCGCCACCGGCGAACCGCCACCCGCCTCCTAGGGCAAGATTGCCTTGAGGCACCGGCGCTGTAGAGTGTTTATGACCCACGAGAGCACTGGTATCGCCAACCCATGTCCAAGAAGACCCTGAACAAAGAAAATCTACAGAAGCTGGGTTCGGAGACGCTAGCCGGATTGGTGATGGATCTGGTGCAGGGTAGCGCGACACTTCAGCGACGCGCACGGATGGAACTCAGCGCTGCGCAGGGGCCAAAAGACGTCGCCGCTGATATCCGGAAACGCTTCGCTTCGCTCCGGCGCTCGACCAGCTATATCGACTGGCGCCAGCAACGAGCGCTGGTCAAGGATCTCGATGGCCTTCTGGGCGCAATCGAAAGCAACATAGCTGCAGTGGACGCCAGCGAGGCCTTTGAACTGCTCTGGTCGTTTCTGCAACTCGCTCCTTCGATTTACGAACGCACAGACGACAGCAACGGCGCAGTCGGGGGCGTGATGGCTGAGGCTGTTGATCTGATTGCCGCGATCGCACCTCGGTTGTCGCCTGACCCTGAAACATTGGCCGAGCGGATACTCGAAGCCGTTGCAGAGGCAGGCTATGGCGAGTTCGATGGGATCATTCCAGCGACGGCAGAAGCCTTGGGAACCGATGGCCTTGATCACTTGAAGCAGATCACCGAGGCGTGGGCAGCACAGCCGCCCATCACCCAGGATCTGGACCGATACGCAGGCTACGGCTTTTCAAGCTCGCCCGAAGAGATTGCTTATCGGCAGAAACAGGGCACCAGGTCGATCATCCTGGCCGATATTGCGGACGCCCAAGGTGATGTCGACGCCTACATGGCCCGTTACTCGGAAGAGCAACTGACCTACGCAACCATTGCGCCCGGCGTCGCTCGCAGGTTGCTGGATGCGGGCCGCATCGAAGACGCCCTTGCCATCATCGAACGCGCAAAGACGGCCGAAAGCGCGAAATCATTCAGGATGTCCGGCGACGACCTCAATAAGGTCTACGAGGAATGCCTCGAAAAACTGGGTAAGGTGGTCGCGCTAAAAGACCACCTATGGAACGCTTTTCGGCAGAACCTGAGCAAGCGCAGCCTCCGGAAATACTTGAAGCTGCTTCCTGACTTCGAGGACATCGATGCAGAGCGAACAGCTTTGGACTTCGCCGAAACTTTCCCCTTCATCGAATTGGCCATCAGCTTCCTCATTGAGTGGCCAGCTCATGAGCGTGCGGCGAAGGTAGTGCTGACGCGGGCGAACGATCTGGATGGAAATTCTTACCATATATTGACGACAGGGGCCGCCGCCCTTGAACCTCAATATCCGTTGGCTGCGACAATGATGCGTCGCATCATGGTTCAGGACACGCTGGATGGGGGGAAGTCCAAGCGATACCGATACGCGGCGCGTCACCTGGCCGAATGCCAGTCGTGCGATGCGTCCATCGATGACTACGGCGATTTTCCCACGCACGAGACGTTTGTTCAGGCTCTCAAGCAAAAGCACGGGCGCAAATATGGGTTTTGGGAACTGGTGGACGAGTAGTGGCCCCTTCTGTGCCGCGTTGCTTCATCACCATTGGCGTGACGTTACTGGGGTGGAGACTTAGCCGTTGTTTTGAGCTCTGGCCGGTTCCATATGCGCCCACCCTTGAAGACGAATGCCTTTTGGGTGGGCGGCAAACGATGCGTGAATTAACTTTTCGGGGTAGTAAATGGAGATATTTCTGGATAATCCGAAGCCGTCGAACACAACTCGAAGCAAAGGTTTTCCAGTTCTTCTGCTGATAATTCATCGGGACTGAAAGAGCCATTAACCCAGTAGCGCGTCATAATATCGGCATCAATTTGGGCAAGTTCGACACTATGCATGGTCCAATTAGCACAAATGCGATTTTTAATTGGTCCGGCTAAAAGTACCCTGATGTGCCTATGGCGATCGTCTTGCACAATTCTTATGAAGCTTTGGGCGATGGCGGTTCGGCTCCCTTCCAAAAACTCCATGAAGTCTTCTTCGCTTGCTACGAGAAAACCCGTTATTCCATCTCGGCTATTGTTCACAGTTGAAATCTCGGAAATTTCACGTAGAGTGTCTATATCTATTCCACCATGATTTGATGCATACACAAGCCGGGTAAGCTGCATGGCCTATCCTTTCGCTAGGTTTGAAATTTCCTTTTAAGCACAATCAGGGCACAAACAAATGCTGATTTTGAATACCGGATCGACCTCGCTTTTGACGTTGCGTCAGTGACACTCTGCAGGCAGTTATGGGCGTTTCTCCTTCGGTTCATTCAGCGTGCGCAGAGCCGCTTTGCCTGTCCACACTCGGTAACGGGCGTACAATCTGAGCGCTACTCCGCGTAAACTTACTGGTTGTGTGAAGGGACCGAACTATTGCCAACCGGTAAGTCACCGGTTCGGATGCAGTTGGGGTAACTACCAGAGCCAGTTGCTCAATGGAGAGATCGAAGCCTTGTCTTATTTCCGTTAAACCCTTACGGGCGAGCCGGTCATCTCGAACCATCTGGAGGGCGAGACGCGGTTCCGGACCCCGACCCTGCTGCGGGACCACGGCATCCGGCGCGCGATCAACGTGCCCGTGCAGGGCGAGGCCAGCCGCTATGGCATCCTCGAGGTGGACAGCCCGACCGAGGGGCGCTTCACCACGGCCGACCTGGCCTTCCTGCAGGGCTTCGCCAACCTGCTGGGCGTGGCGATCGAGCGCCATCACGTCGAGGAGGCGCTGCGGGCCAGCGAGGCGCGCCTGCGCGCGGCGGTCGCCCATCAGGAGGTGCTGACGCGCGAGATCAGCCACCGGGTCAAGAACAGCCTGGCGATGGTGGCGGGGCTTCTGAGCATGCAGCGGCGCGAGTCGTCGGACCCCGCCCTGGCCAAGGCGCTGGACGATGCCGAGGCCCGCGTGACGACCATCGCGCAGGTCCACGACCGGCTGTGGCGCGCCGACGAGGTGCACAGCGTCCAGCTGGCCGCGTTCCTGGGCGAGCTGTGCGACCAGCTCCGCACCACCGCCCGTCCCGGCCAGACGCTGAGCTGCACCTTCGCCCCGGTGTCGATCGCGACCGATCAGGCCGTGCCGCTGGCGCTCCTGGTGAACGAGCTGGTGACCAACGCCTTCAAATACGCCTATCCGGCGGGTGCGGGCGATGTGCAGATGACGGTTGAGGAAGCCGGTCCGGGGCGGTTGCGGCTGACCGTCTCGGACCAGGGACGGGGCCTGCCCCCCGATTTTGACGCCGAAGCGTCCGGCAGCCTGGGGATGACGCTGATCGCGGGGCTCAGTTCCCAGCTGCGCGGGCAGATGGAATGGCAGGACGGCGGACCGGGAACGCGCTTCGTGCTGGACTTCGCGAGGCAGGAGGCGACCCGCGAACCGGTTTAGCCACAGCGCGTTGGCGAGGTGTTTCGGATCAACGCCGGGACGACGCGTGGATGCAGCCCCTGTTTCCTCAGCGGAAGGATCGCCGTAACCCATGCAGCTGCCGGGTCACCCAGGCAGTTGGTCAGTCGTCAGAGCGCCTCTTCTTGTGCGTACGGATCGCATTCGCAGGACAATATCTTCATGTCGCAGGCCTTTAGCCATCGGATGCGCATGAATGAGACCCGCGAGAACCGTCATCTTCATCGAGAGGATGCCAGCTTCAAGAACGTCGTCGATCGTATTTGAGGTGATCAACGTGCCATCAACTTTGCGGATAGCCCTATACCTGTAGATTGTCATCGGCGACTCATGGTTGCATGCGAGACACAGGACTATCATGCCATAATCTAGCACGCTACGGTTGTCCCTCAATATTCGGATGCACCTGCTGTAAAAAAGCCCCCGCTACCGTCAAAGGTGCGGGGGCTTCTCCATAAGGATGTGCGGTGCTCCTTACGCCAGCCAACGGTTCGGCGCCGTAGGTGTTCCGTCAAGTCTTGCCCACGGGCTCTGTAGGCACCGCCCCTATGGGTCTCGTCAGCTCGATAGGGAGACGAATGTGTCAGCGGCATCTTCAGCTACCCGATCTTCCCAACCCGATATCTGGGCGCCGAGAGAAATGAGATAGCGCGCCACGGGGCTGTGGAAGTCCCCTGATGGAACAGAGGCATCCATCACAACGTATATCGATTTGGCCACGTCATACTCGGCTACCGTGGTGATGTCAGCAGCCTCGCCGGTGGCGTGGAAGTGATCGAGGACGCTCTCAATCTGATTTTTGGGCATGCCCGCTGCCATAAACATCTTTTGATAGTCACGATTTGGCATTGAACAGTCTCCCCAAGATCTCTGTCCGCTCTCAAAACGTCCATGATTGCCGGGAGCAAGCCTGATCGGCTGCGCCGGGTTCCACTTGATCAACCTTTGGTCGATCGAACTTATTGTCAGGCGCACATATCAGGAAGCTGATGCAAATCGTGCAGCCTATTGTATGTGCAAAATGTATGCATGTTGGCACTTTTCTAAGCGACGCCGAAAGCTGATGCCGCAACGCGGCGTCAGTCCGTGACACGCTGCATCGGACCACGCAATCTGAACGCATGAGGCAACACCGCTTCAACTTTTCTCTGGGCCTGCCCTCCTCCTCCCTGCGGGTCCGGCGAACCACCTTGAAGGCCATCGGACCTGCCGCCCTCCTCCCTCCAGCGGTCACGTCCGATGGTTTTCGATTTTCGCACCCTTTGGTGAGCTGTGAGTTGGTCGAGATCTGCAGCTGTCCGGTACGGGACACAGGGCACGGTGCAAGGCTGGGCCATTCCAATGCCCGGCAGAGCCCTTTGGGGCCAAACCGTCTCCGGCGTGGCCATTGGTTCCTGCCATATCCTCATCACTCCGGTGTCGATTTTCTTCAGCAGGCCTATCAACACAATTTGGGTCATCGCCGGTGACAAGCCTACTTCGGAGATGTCATGTTAAAGATGATCTACCCTTAAGGTTAACAAGTGATCTCTTCTTCTCCCACAGGTTGTCTGATAAAGGAGAGGAAACCGCCGGAGATCCATGTTGACGAGCCTGAACAAACGACACTCCCTTTCAGTGCAGATCGTTGGCTCGGTGCTGATCATTCTGACTTTGGGTTCTTTGAGCCTACTTCTTGTTGGTCACAACGCAATCAACATGACGGACACGACTTCGGCAGATAGGCAGGAACGGTTCGCAGCACGCAATCTTGCTGCGGAAATCACTCGCCTTCCCGAACAGCAGCAAAGCGCGACGATTTGGGACGATGCGGTCCTAAGAACCAGGAACGGCGATGACGAGTGGATAGACGCAAACCTCGGCTTCTGGATGCAGGATTACTTCGGGCACAGTGAAAGCTATGTTCTGGACCGGGCAGGCGAACCTGTTTTTGCCTCTGTCGCCGGGGAACGACGTTCACCTGATATCTATGATGTCCGGGCTCAAGCTATCGCCCCGCTTGTGACCAAGCTCCGCTCAGATATGGCTCGGGCCAGCGAAGGACTGGACAATCCCTACGAAGAGCTTTCCGAGATCTCCGTTGTGGCTCCTCTTCGGTTTGATGCAGGAAATGCCATCGTCAGCGTTGTCCCGATCATTTCTGATACCGGAAACGTCCCACAGAGACCTGGCACCGAGGCACTCCATGTTGCCGTACGCAATCTTGATGCTACCTTCGCACAGCAAATCGGGGGGCCTGTCGAACTCCAGAACCTGGCATTCACAACTGGATCTCCAGCAGCGGGGCTGGCGGGCATCCCCGTAACCGATTTATCTGGAGAGACAATCGCCTGGCTGGTCTGGAAGCCTGAACGGCCTGGAATGATCCTTCTGAACAAGATGTTGCCGGTGCTGCTGGCGAGCGGCTTGGCGGTTGCGCTCTTGCTCTGGTGGATCACCCGCCGACTTTTGCGGGTATCTGGTCAGTTGCAGGTAAGCGAGGCGCAGGCTCGATTTCTGGCCAATCACGATGCCCTGACTGGACTGCCCAACCGGACACTTTTCCAGGACAGGCTTGCGCAAGCGCTGCACGGCGCCGCGAGAAGCGGCCAGACGGTCGCGCTTCTAGCCATCGATCTCGACAGGTTCAAAAGTATCAATGACTCACTCGGCCACCCGGCCGGAGACGAGTTGATCCGCCAAGTGGGCAGCCGACTAACCGACTTGCTTCGTACAGGAGACACTGTCGCTCGGTTTGGCGGGGATGAGTTCATGATCCTTTTGCCAAACATGACCGACGATCATGCGCTTCGCCACATCTGCACAAAGATAGTGGAAGAACTGTCCCGTCCGTATGAACTCTTGGGACGTTCCGGCTGCATCGGCGCCAGCGTCGGCGCGGTGAGGGCTAGGCCTGAGGACAACGATCGCGACGCGTTGATGCAGCGCGCCGATATAGCCCTCTACCGGGCAAAAGCTGCGGGTAAAGGCTGCTTTAATTTGTTCGAGAACGATCTGATCAACCCTGCTCAGCAGCAAAAATGCATTGAAAGCGACCTGCGCACGGCCCTCCGGCTCAATACCGGACTGAAGCTGGTTTATCAGCCCTTCTATGATGAAAAAGGTGACGTGATGGGCGCTGAGGCATTGTGCCGTTGGGATCATCCCATTCATGGAGCACTTTCCCCTGAAATTTTTATCAAGATCGCCGAGGATCACGGACTTATCGACAAACTCGGCCAATGGGTGCTCGACGAAGCCTGTCACTTTGCCGCTCGAACCAACCTTGTGAAGGTTGCGGTCAACGTATCCCCACTGCAGCTAAAAGACCCGGACTTCTTCGCAACAGTTCGTCGTGCACTCGAGTCCTCTGGATTGGCCCCCACATCTTTAGAACTTGAACTTACGGAAAAAATTGTCTTGGAGCAAAGCAGCGCAATCAAGAATACGCTTATCCGGCTTCGTTCAATTGGCATCAGAATTGCCTTGGACGATTTTGCCACCGGCAACTCGTCTCTCCAATATCTGCGTGACCACCGGGTAGACTGCGTGAAAATCGACCGAACTTTTGTGGCGCGACTTGGTAAAGACCAAGAAAACGACCACTTGGTCCGGGCAATTTTTGGAATGGCGCGTGCCATGGGAATATCTGTTACGGTCGAAGGCGTGGAGACGGAAATGCAGCGGAACTTGCTTGCCTCAATGGGATGCAAGACGTTCCAAGGGTTCCTGCTAAGTGGCCCGATGGAAGCCACAGGATTTGCCGCAGTTCTGGAGAAACAAGCAGCGCCCCCGTTTGAATCTCGGGCTTTGATTACCGTCGATTTGGGCGGTACCGTGTGAATCGGCGTGTGGAACGAGCTGATTTAGAAGCCAGGGCGCGCCAAAGCTCTTTCGCGCTAACGAATGGCATCGTTCGTGCCAATGCACCAAGACCGAGATCGTTATAAAGCAAAAGCGCCCTTATGTCAGCGTTGGATCGAAGAGGTCTCGCAGCCAGTCACCGATCAGAGAGATGCAGAGCGTCGTCACCACGATCACTGCAGCAGGGGCCAGCATGATCCAAGGTGCGGATTGAATATAATCACGCCCATATCCTACCATCGCACCAAGGCTCGTCTCGGGCGGCTGCACACCCAGCCCCAAAAACGACAGACCGGATTCGAGCAAGATTACTTCGGGGAAGTTCAAAGTCATTGAAACAAGTAATGTTGAAGCGATGTTAGGCAGAATATGCATCCCGTAAACTCGTACAGGGGAGGCTCCGAGATCGCGCACGGCGGCGGCGTAGTTCTGTTCCTGCGCGGCAATAGCGAGGCCGCGGGCGATACGCGCGATTCTTTCCCATCCATAGAAGCCTAGCAGGACAGTGAATAGCGTCAGCGAATTTCCCAGAAAAGCAAGCACGGCCAGCGCGATGATCATAAAAGGCATTGCAGCTTGTGCATCGATTGCAATTAGAATCACTTGCTCGACTTTGCCGCGCGCGAAAGCGGCAAGAAATCCCAGTGCAACTCCCAGTGTCGCGGCGACAAGCGTGGCCAGAAATGCAATCGTCAGACTGATCTGGATGGATGCAACCAACCTTGATAGCACGTCTCGGCCAAGCTCGTCAGTACCGAGCGGGTGACTCCATGATCCCTCCATGAAGACCGGCTCCACCAGCCTGTCGCGCAGGTCCATGGCCTGATATTCCGGCAGTGGTAGTAAATGCCCCAGAAATGTAGTCCCCACCATTAGCCCGATTACTGCGAGAGCGAGCAGTATTGCCGGCGGCCATTTCTGGAAAAAGGAGCGCAGGCGCGATTTCGCGGTAAATACCGATGCCGAGCGGGGGGCCGAGCTAGGTTCAGTCGTGCTCATCTCATCGTCCTTTGAAACTTATTTTATAGGCAGGCTGCGCTCAGCACGCAGGCGCGGATCAACCCAGCCATAGGCCAGATCAACTATCAAGTTTGCACCGACCATCGTGAAACCGATCAACAGTAAGATCGCCTGCACGACGGCGAGATCGCGGCTCGCCACAGCCTGAACAAGCAAACGTCCGACACCTGGCCAGGAAAAGATGCTCTCAACTACGACCGCTCCGGCAACCAATGAGCCAACCATGAAGCCGATGATCGTCAGCGTCGGGATGGCAGCGTTGGGCAGCGCATGGCGCAGCACCACAGCAGGCCAACTCAACCCTTTGCCGGAGGCAGTCCGGATATACGGCTGGCCCAGCACTTCCAGCATGGCCGATCGTGTGAACCGCGCGATGACTGCAGCGCCGATCATTCCCATGGTCACGACCGGCAGCACCGCATGGAGCCATGTCTCGGAGCCGCCCGAGGGCAGAACCTTCAGCTTCACAGCGAAGACCAAAGCCAGCACCAAGCCCATCACGAAGCTTGGGACGGTGAAACCGATGACTGAAATTGTCATGATCGCCCGGTCGATCCAACTGTTGCGGTTGAGCGCCGCGAAGATCCCGGCGCTTAGTCCAAGGATGAGGTTCATTGCCAGGGCTGGAAGCGTCAACGCGAGGGTAAGGGGAACGCGGTCCATCACCACCCCCAGAGCGTCTTGACCATCGCGCATGGAACGGCCCAGATCACCCTGTAGGATCGCCCAGAAGTATTTAAAGTACTGGATGATCAGCGGCTGATCGAGGCCCCAGTTGCGACGGAAGGCTTCATAGGCAAGTGGCGGGGCTTCCGGGCCGAGTATGATGATCGAGGGGTCACCTGTCATGCGCAGGATCACGAAGGCCAAGGTAACGATCAGCACGACTGTGATGAGGGCTCGCAGGATGCGGCTCAGGGCGAAGAAAACCATTACGCTGTCTCCTTGAGCGCTTTTGGCATAGGCGCGGGGCGTAAAATGCCGTCATCCTTGCCGGCAAGGTGGCAAGCAACGGCACGGCCCGCGTCAAGGCGCAAGGGCGGAACATCTATGGAACATCGCGCGGCCGCGATCGGACAGCGCGGATGGAACGGGCATCCAGTAGGCACATTCACCGGGTTGGGGGGGTCGCCGCGCAGCACAATGCGGGGACGGTTGCGATGGCGAGGGCTGGGTGAAGCAGACACAAGCGCTTGCGTGTAAGGATGGAGCGGCGCGTGAAACACCTCTTCCGGCGCGCCTTCCTCAACGATCCGGCCAAGATACATGACCGCAACGCGGTCTGCCATCTGGCGTACGACCTTCAGATCGTGGCTGATGAAGAGCGCGGCGAAGCCCGTACGTTCGCGTAGATCGGTCAACAGGTTAAGCACTTGCGCCTGTATCGACACATCCAGCGCAGATACCGGCTCGTCGCATACGAGAAGCTCCGGCTCGAGGGCCAATGCGCGGGCGATGACGACGCGCTGCCTCTGCCCTCCCGAAAGTTCATGCGGATAACTGTCGGATTGATCGGGGCGCAGACCTACCGCTGCCATTAGCGCCGCAGCTTTCTCTGCCCGTTCGGATCGGGACATCAACGGAAAATGGATTGCGAAAGGCTCGGCTATCTGGTTCAGGATCGGCAGACGGCGATCGAGGGCACCCAAAGGGTCTTGATAGATCATCTGCATCCGGCGGCGCAGGCGCCGCCAGTCTTCGCGCCGGTCTACAGGCACTTCGGCACCACTGAAGATGACGCTGCCGCCGGTCGGGGCAAGATGGCCGAGCACCAGTTTGGCGGTTGTGGATTTGCCGCACCCGGATTCACCCACCAGCCCCAGCACGCCGCCGCGGGGAATATCGAAACTGACGCCATCGACGGCCTTGAGAACGGCATGCCCCCCCCAGAACCCTGAAGAAGTGCGAATTGCGTAATGTCGCGTCAGGTTGCGAACGGAAAGTAGCGGCGCGGTCATGCCAACACCCGCTGCACAGCAGGAGCAGCAGGAACGGCGGCTGTTCTTTTCGGGTTCAGCACTTCCAGCCGTTCACAGGCAGCGCGCCGCGACAGGTTAGCCCAAGGTACTTCGCGCAGACGCGGCGGACTCTCCTCACACATGTCACGCCGTGCCGCGCATCGTGCAGCAAATGCACAACCCGGGGGCAGGTCGTGCGGCGCGGGCACGGCACCGGGGATCGCTTCAAGTCTACGACGCGGGCCTTCCATATCGGGCAAGGCTGCAAGAAGACCGGAACTATAGGGATGAGCTGGCGCATCAAAGAGTGCTACAGCAGGCGCTTCCTCGATCACGCGGCCCGCATACATCACCGCGACACGGTCAGCCACATCGGAGATCACCCCGAGATCATGCGAGATCAGCACCATCCCCATCCCCGTCTCGGCCTGGAGAGTGCGCAACAGATCAAGGATCTGCGCCTGGATCGTCACATCGAGTGCGGTTGTGGGCTCGTCGGCGATCAGCAAGTCGGGATCTCCCGCCAGCGCCATGGCGATCATCACGCGCTGGTTCATACCTCCCGAAAGTTCGTGCGGATATTCATTCAGGCGCTGATCGGGATTGGAGATACCCACACGGTCGATCAGGTCACGCGCCGCTTTGCGCGCCTCGGCACCACGCAGGCCACGATGCAGACGCAACGCTTCGCCAATCTGGGTTCCGATGCGATGTACCGGGTTCAGCGCGCTGGCAGGGTCTTGAAAGATGAGCGCAACGCGCCCGCCCCGGATACGGCAGAGGTCACGCGCCGCCATGCCGACAAGCTCCTGTCCGTCAAACCGCACTGAGCCGGAGATTTTCGTACTTTTGCCAAGCAGTGCAAGCGCGGCCAGCCAAGTGATGGACTTGCCGCAGCCGCTCTCCCCGACGACCCCGAGCGTCTCACCTCGCCGAACTGTCAGATCGACCCCATGCAGCGCCCGCACATAACGCCTGCCGATATCGAAATCGACGGTAAGCCCCTCGAGCCTCATCAGGGGTTCATCGCTGTGGGTCATGTCCGGCTCCGGAATAATAGCTGCAAACTCGGCCGGGGCAAAAACGGTTTGCCCCGGCCTGATTTGTGTCGGGTCTCTATTTGCTGCCACCCACCGAGAAATTCTCGGCGCGGAAATCCATGGATTGCAGGCCTGACCACTCCCAGGTGATGTCTTCACGCTTGCCGTAGAAGATCGCGTTCTGATGCAGCACTGTATAGCCAGGGTCTTCGCGCTCGATGATTTCGAGCATCCGGGCGAATGCAGCTTTGCGCGTGTCTTGGTCCATCGAGGTTTCGAGAATGATGCAGTTCTCGTTGAATTCCTCGTTGGTCCATTCGCCGTTCTGCTGCTGGCCACCGTTCTGGCAATGCTGGTTCACGATAGACGCCACCGGGTCAGGGTAAGGGGCCGAGTTCGACCAGTCACGGATCCCGCGGCTACCATCAGAGTTGTCAGAAATCTGCTCCCAGTTTTCCTTCATCTGAAAATCGATGTTCAGCCCGATCTGTCGGAAGCTTTCAGCGTTGATCTGGGCGGTCGATACCTGATTTGTGTAGTAGTTGTTCAGCACTCGCATCTGGATTGGCTCGCCGTCGTAACCTGCTTCGTCGAGCAACTGACGAGCGAGTTCGGGATTGTATTCCGGCACTGTCCAGCCCTCGATGAACATGTCGCCAAAAAATTCCCACTGCAGCCCGGCTGGCACCTGTGTGCGGCCACCCCAGAGCGTGTCGACGATCAACTCGCGGTCGATCGCGTGGGTCAGCGCGCGCCGTACAAGCGGGTTCTGCATCACGCCGTTATTCTTGTCGAATACCATCAGGCGGTGGTTTGTGATCGGGCCGCCAACGACATGGAAGCCATCCTGGCTATCAACGGTGTTGATCTGGTCAGGCGGAATATCGGTGATGATGTCATACTCGCCCGACAACAGACCATTCACCCGGCTGGCAACTTCGGGCACGACGATGAAGCGCAATGTTTGGATCGGCGGCGTTCCGCCCCAGTATGCGTCATGGGACTCGAGCTCTAGGATGTTGTCGTCTTCGAACCGAACAACCTTGTAGGGACCGGTCCCGATCGGAGCCTGTGAATGGGCAATCCAGGATTCGGCGGCGCGATAGCCTTCCTCGGAATAGATTTCTGAGCCACGCGACAGTCGGCCAATCAGGGTCGGGTCCGGGGTGGTGGTGACGAAGCGGACAGTCATTTCGTCGACTTTTTCGACTCGGTCCAGCAGCGGCCATGATCGCTCATAGACGGCACCCACTTCAGGCGGCGGCACAAAGCCCTCCACGCCCGTCTCGCTATGGGTGAAGAATTCCTCACCGGCTTCGAGGGCGGCTTGCTGTTCCGGAAGAAGGCCGAAGCGTTCGTCTGAGAACGTAAAGACCACGTCATCGGCATCCATCGTCTCGCCGTTGTGAAAAACCACGCCTTCACGCAGTTTCAGCTCGACAGTCAGCGGGTCGATCTGCGTCCACTCAGTGGCCAGCATCGGTATCTGAGGCAGATCGGGGTTCTGACGCTCAAAATCGATTAGGGATTCGAAGATCGAGTAGAAGACACGTGCGCCGACATTGGATTGTTCGCGCATCACATCGAGTGCGCCGGACGTGACGATATCCTGAACGGCGACCGTCACGGTAGGCCGGTCCTGCGCCAAGACTGGTGCGGCGAGCAGGCTGCCGGCAGTTGTCGCCATGGCGACAAGGCGCACGGCCTGCTTGATGGGACGAATACTTGTCATTTTGTTCCTCAGATCTGGCACCGCGAAGCAATGCTGAAGTCGGGATAGGAGCCGATGGGGCAAAGACGGCAACTGGACCACGCCCGACGGGGCGATGGGGACAACCTCTGCTGAGACCGCGACGGTTACTCGAACTCTGGATGAAAATCTGATGACCCCGGCATGACGCTGCGATGACTTTCGACAGATGCTTTTTCAGTCCGAGTGATACTGAAAGGTCATCAAGCCCGCTTACGCCTCTCCCTGTTGATACAAGACAAGGAGCCTACACATGGCCAACCCCCTCCCCGTAATTGGCGCCTGCCTGCCCGTTCCCGATCTAGAGTTGCACCGCCAGTGGCTGTTCGAGATGGACCGAGATATTGAACTCCAGAGCTTCCACATGGCCGATGTGCTCGACGGCGACTGGCAGGAGCTGGCAGATCACGCAAATCGTGTGCTTGACGGCCACAATGGTCGCATCGGTATTCACGGGCCTTTCTGGGGCTTCACCGTCCATTCGATGGACCCTGCGATCCGCCGCGTGGTCGAAAACCGCATGATGCAGGGACTGGACGTCTGCGACGCCGTCAATGCGACGCTGATGGTGATCCATTCGCCGTACACGACATGGGACCACAACAATCTCGACAATGTCCCCGGAAGCCGGGACCGCGTAATAGAATACACACATGACACGCTGGCCAAGGTCGTAAAACGTGCGGAGGACCAAGGCGTCGTTCTAGCCTTGGAAAACATCATGGATGTCGAGCCTGCGCTACGCCGCGCATTGGTTGATACTTTCGATTCCAACGCTTTGCAGCTTTCAGTGGATACCGGTCACGCACAGCTGGCGCATGGTTCGTCCGGGGCACATCCCGTCGATTACTTCATCCAAGACGCGGGCAAGCAACTTGCGCACGTCCATCTACAGGATGCTGACGGATATGCTGATAGGCATTGGGCCATTGGCGAAGGCAATATCCTGTGGCCTTCGGTATTCCGTGCCATCGCGGCGCTGGACCATGCACCACGCCTGTTGCTCGAACTACGCGACAACACCCGGATCGGGCAGTCGATGGATTATCTACAGCGTCTCGAGCTCGCGCGCTAGAGATCCAACACAGCAAGCGTCGGCACCATCGTGGTTTACGCGATGGTGCACTTGACATGATTCGTTGCACAAATCGTTTGATAGCCGGTCTTCCACCGAAAGCCGATGCTTCCAGCATTGCAGTACAAATTTTCTAATAAATTTGGTTACATATGGTTACCTAGTGCGTCGCCACGTAAGTATTAAATCAGCTTCTGACTTTGGGACGATGGTATTTTTCTATAAACGCCTCCGCAGGCATGGCACGGAAATCCGGCAAAGCCTCCTGCAGTTTGCTATGACTCCAGTCCCACCAGCAAAGCGCTAGTAGCCCGTCAATAATTTCGGGTTCGAAACGATATCTGATCAAGGATGCGCTGACGCCACCCACAACCGCGAATGGGGCAACATCTTTGGTTACAACTGCGCCCGCGCCCACGATCGCACCTGCCCCGATTGTCACCTCGGGTTTGATGATCGCGCCATGCCCGATCCAGCAGTCCGGCCCTAGCACGGTGCGGCGGGCGACGCGGGCCGCGAAGAAATCTTGATCGTTCTCGACGTCTTCCCAATAGCTCGCGGAGCGGTAGAGAAAATGGTGTTGAGCTGCACGAGTAAATGGATGATCAGTCGGGCCGATCCGGGTCATCGCAGCGATGTTAGAAAACTTGCCAACGCTGGTATTGGCGATATCGGCGAGCTGGTCACAATAGGCATAATCACCAAAACTCGAATTGAGAATGCGCGAACCTTGCCCGATCTCACAATAGGCGCCATACGTCGAATTAAGTGATGTTACACCAAGATGAAACGTCGGCTCAACGGCTGAAAGGAGAGACATTCTTGAAACTCATATTCATATTAGAGGACTGTTTGTGCGTTTGTTGAGCCCACTGGGGACGTAGAAGGGGTTAGTTGTTCAGTCCCGGTATCTGGTGGATCAGGTTTAGAATGAATCTGTCCGGATCGGATGTCCAGATCTTGCAAAGGTAATCAGTATGCGCCGTTCCCGCCCCATCGTGATTTCGCTTGCGGTTCAGGTTCTTGGTGCGCCCGGCTGGCGCTTTGGCCTTCGTGAGTGCTCAGAATGAGCTCACTGGGGACTCCCGGATGAGCTCATTGTGAGGGGCTGGGGGTGGCGGCATAGGCCCACGGCATCAACGCATCGATGTCCTTGTCTAGATGGCCGTTGGCGAGCCTGGTGAAGAGATCACGCAGGTAGGCATAGGGTTCGACGCCGTTCATCTTGCAGGATCCGATCAGGCTGGCGAAGCGCGCCCACGACCGGCCGCCCTCATCGTGGCCGGCAAAAAGCGCGTTGCGGCGGTTCATGGCCGGGCTGCGGATGGCATTCTCGACCAGGTTGGAGTCCATGTCGACATGGCCATCCTCGAGGAAAAGCCGGAAGCCGTCCTGGCGCCTCAGCATGTATGCGAGCGCGACGCCGAGGTCGGATTTGCGCGAGATGCGTGCGGCCTGGGCGGCCAGCCAGGCGAAGAACTGATCCACCAGAGGGCAGGACAATTCCAGGCGAACCGCCCGGCGATGAACGGGGTCCGCCCCGCGGATGACATCCTCGACCTTGTAGAGCGCTGCGATGCGCACCAGCGCCTCGTCGACGATGGGCGAGCCCTTTTTCGGCTTGGCCTTGATCAGCTTGCGCCGTCCATGGGCCCAGCAGAAAGCCAACCGCAAGGGATCGCCGCCCGTGCGCTTTGGTGTGGCCAGGTGGGTATAGGCGCCATAAGCGTCAACCTGGATCGTGCCATTGAAGCCGGTCAGTATCTCATTGGCATAGTCGCCCTTCCGGCCGGGGCGATAGTGGAACACCACCCCCGGCGGTGCGGGGCCGTTCCAGCCCCGGTCATCGCGCAGCACCGCCCAGAGATAACCGGCCTTCGTCTTGCCTCGCCCGGGGTCCAGCACGGGGGCGGTGGTTTCGTCGACATAGAGCCGGGTGCTGCCCTGTTTCAGCAGCACCGCCATGCGGTCCACGACCGGGGCGATCAACGCACCGGTCCGACCCATCCAGTCGGCGAGGACCGATCGGTCGATCGGCACACCGTGCCGCGCCATGACCACGGCCTGGCGGTTGAGGGGCATGTGTTCGGAATGCTTGGACACCGCGATCTGCGCCAGGAGCGCCTCGGTGGGCCAGCTGCCCTCCAGAAGATGCGCTGCAGCTCTCGCCTGAACCACGCCCGTACGCCCTTTGGGACAGGCGTATTTCGGGCGGACGGAGACGATCACCTGATAGCGTGCCGGGATGTAATCCAGGCGCTCGGTTCGGTCCTCCCCGATCCGGACCATGTCGCCACAGCCGCAAGGGCAGACAATGCTGTCTGGCTCGATGACACGCTCGACGCGTGGTAGATGCTGCGGCAAGGAGCGCGCCTTGCGCTTCTTGCCCGGCACCTTCTTCTCGGGATCGGTCTCGCTGGCCGAGATCTTCGCCTCGACCGCGGCAATCTGTTCCTGGGTTTCGGCGATGGCGGCTTCCAGATCCTCCAGCGCCAGCTCGAGCTGTGCAGGGTCCAGCTTTTCCGATTTCGGCCCGAACTTCGCATGCCGGTATTGTCCGACCTGGCCTTCCAGCTTTTCGATCAGGGCCTTCAGTTCGGTGATGAAGGCGTCCTTCTCGGCCCCCACCGCCTGTTCATGCTGACGCGCCGCACGCTCCACCGACAGCTCGAACTGCGCGGCCTCGAACGCCTTCACAACCTCGGGCGGAAGGTCTGGAAACAGGCTGAGATCGAAGGGCTGCGACATGCGGATTCATAGCCTTTCCGGACAGGAAAGACCAATAAAACAACGCTACAACAGCCGAGTAAATCACCCCGCTGCAATGGGTGGAGCAACCCGCTGCGCAACGATCCGGCGCCAGTCCAGACCTTCGAACAATGCCTCGTGCTGGGCTCGCGACAGCCGCATTGTCCCGTCCTGAACCTTCGGCCAGGAAAAGCTGCCCTGCTCCAAAACCTTGTAAACCATCACCAGACCTGTTCCGTCCCAAACCAGAATCTTCAGCCTGTCGCCGCGTTTCGAACGGAACACGATTGTCACCCCGGAATGCGGATCGAGCTTCAGCTCGGTCTGCACGATCAGCGCCAGGGCGCGATGGCCGCAGCGGAAGTCCACCGGCCGCGTCGCGATCAGGATTGGCTGGCGTTGTCCCGCGACAATCATGCCGATCCTCGCAAAGCGCGCGCCACTGCTGCTGCCCGCTCTACCGGAACATCGCCTGGAACCCGCAGCACCAGATCGTTGCCGATCTCGATCGTGATGACCCCGACGGTCCGTTCGGGATCCGCAGACAGACCGACATCCTCAGGCTCCACCGAAACCGGCACAAAGGCTGGCAAAGCGTCAGACGCCACACCGGCCATGGCGTCAGCGGGCAGGACAAGACGGCCCTTGCGCGCCTGACGCCGCCAATCTGAAAGCTGATGCGCTGCCAGATCATGCCTACGCGCCACATCCGCCACCCGCGCCCTCGGCTGAAAGCTCTCGGCCACAATCCGCGCTTTCACATTATCCGGCCAGCGCCGATATCCACGTGTCCGCCGCACAACCTCGATGCAGCCGTCAAACCCGTCGCCGCCATCCGCCATCTTCATCTCCATCTGAATGCTCAGAACGAGACTCGCCGCTCGGCCAGCGTCGGGAAACCGCAGAAATCAATGGGGCGGGGACGGCGCATACGGTAATCATAGGGTGTGAGCCCCCTGAGGGTCTTGAGCCGCTGCGCGGAGTTGTAGGCTGTTAGGAAGTCGGCGATATGGGTGCGGAGCGGGTCTTGGTCGTCGTAATGGAAGCGTTTGACCGTAGCGTCCCTGATCGTGCGGTTCATCCGCTCGACTTGCCCATTCGTCCAAGGGTGGTTTGGCTTTGTGATGCGGTGCTCAATCCCGCTCGTCCATGTCCTCGGACCGATTGCGGACACGGTCTCGCCCTCGCCGATCATGTCGAACCGCATGGGCCTGGAATAGATGGTGTTGCGGTTTCTGGGCTGCTCGGCGAACTGGATGCCCCTTGCCATCGGGCTCGGACCGATGGCGCCCGCTGGCTCGATCGGTGAGAATGATGTGGACGTGATAAGATGAGCCGCAACGCGGCGAATGCCTCAAGCATGTTTTGCAGGAACTCTCAGGCTATCTTCCTGTGCGCCTTATCGACGAGCTGGGTCACGGCAAATTTGTTCGTGCGGTCAATGCCGACAAACGGAAATAGCTTGCCCTCAGCGATCTACACCTCTGCGATGTCGATATGGAAAAAGCTCATGGGGTAGCGCTTGAACTTCTGGCGCTTCTAATTGTCGCCTTCCACCTCGGGCAACCGGGAAATGCAGTTCGCTGCAGGCACCGATGCACCGCTGAACGCCTCAGATGCGGGATGGATGGCTGCAGGGCATAAGGGCAGTCGTCCAGCGGCAACAACCTCTGCCGCCGGAAAGCGACGACGGTCGGCCTTGCACGAACAAGTCGTCACGCCGATTATCGCGGCGCAGGGCCCAGCACATGAAGATACCGGTCTTGCTTTGGGGACCCAGCTTCTGACCGGTGCCGATCCGCCGGACGGTGTGTTCTGCATCATTGACCTGCTAGCATTTGGCGTCATGGATGCCGCCCACCACCGCTTTGGGCAACGGGTTCCCCAAAATCTGTCAGTGATCGGCTTCGACGACATCCCGAAGTTCGGATGGGAGGCTTAGACCTGGCCACCTTTGCCCAGCCCGTCAGCGGCATCTTCGATGTCTGCGTGGCCACGCTGTCGCGCCCGTCCGAGGGGGACGCAGCAGAGACGGTGCGTCTGTCGGCGCAGGTGATCTGGCACAAGTCATTACGCTCGCTGACCCGCAGCGATTAGACCTGACGTTTGGCCTGAAAGATGGCCCACGGGCTCATGTCACGTCTCGCCGGACCACGCGACGTCATGAAAGGCAATTTCCAGTCGCTGCACGTGGCCGAACAGGGCAACTAGCGCCGTCTGACGGTCCACCGGCAGGTCTGTGCCTAAGCGATCCACCCTGTCACGCAGCCAGAGTGCCTGCGCATGAAACTCGGGCGCGGTGTGTAGGGCGATCCAGTCCTGCCGAACCGGGTCGCGCAGGCGGGTGTCGCGATGAGCATCACACCATGTCCAATACATCCATTCCGCCGCGAACATTGCGGTAAGAATATCCGCAAGATCCCCATCCCGGGCGATGGCCAACATGCCATCCCGGAAGGCCGCCACACGCGGGTCGAGCTGCATATTGGGATCCGGGTCCAACCCGCGCTGCGCATGGGCGTTGCGGAAATAATCCATCTGCGCATGCGCAAGCCCGTCCAGCGAGGCGATCAGCTTGCGCCGGTCGTCCAGATCAGACGCCTTTGCAACGGCGTAGCCAAAGATGGCGATGGCGGTGTCGACGAAGGCCCCCTCAATCAGCAGGTAGCGGTTGAAGGCTGCCATAGGTAGCCTGTCCGCCACCAGATCCCGGACGAAGGGATGTGCGACCATCGCATCGAAGGCCGCTGCCTGATCGGACAGCATCCGTTCGCTAAGGCTGCCTGCCGTCATAATCCCGCCTGCGCGGCATCCACGAACCGGTGGACCCGTTCGGGCTCCACCGGATTCCACCAGACCCCGTCCTCTTTCAGCGACGAGGCTACGATTACGCCGTTGGTACGCCCCAGGATCGCCACGATGTTGGCCTCGGTCACACCGGAGCCCACGAGCAGAGGCAGGTGGGTCGCGCCGCCGATCTCATCGATCTCGCCCATGCTGGCGCTGTCGCCAGTGCGCTGGCCGGTGGCAATGATACAGTCGCTGTCGAAGAAGCCCAGATCGCGGGTTAGTTCCGGGATGGATCGGTCGGCCACGATGGCGTGGCTGCCGTGCTTGACATGCGCATCGGTGAACACCCGCACATGTTCGGCCCGCAGCAGAGAGCGGTATCTCAGGGCTTGAGCAGCGCGGCCCTCCATGAAGCCTTCATTGGCGACATAGGCATTGGCCCATTGGTTCACGCGGATGAAGGCGGCGCCCCCTGCCACGGCGGTGGCCAGCGCGGGCAAGGGCGCATTGGCCAGCACGTTGATGCCAATGGGCAGACCGAAGGCGCGCTTGATCCGGTCGGTGACGACGGACAGGAAGGCGGGGGTCTCGGGGCCGATCTCGTCGGGTTTGGAAAAGGGGATGTCGCCGTGGTTCTCCACGATCAACCCGTGCATGCCCCCTTGCACCAGACGTTCCGCATCGCGCATGCAGGTGTCGTAGATGTCGTCCATCGACGCCCCGCGATAGCGCGGCGCACCGGGAAAGGCGGGGCAGTGGATCATCCCGATCAGCGCCTTGTCACGTCCGAAGATGTCGCGGATGGCGCCTGCGGGTCGGTCGGAAATCAATGTCATGGGCTGCCCTTTCGAAGAAGCGGAGATTGGCGATGAAGGCTTTTGTGATCGGAAATGCAGCCATTGACGAGACCGTGTCGGTCGAGGATTTCCCCCGGCCCGGCGCCTCGATCTTTGGCCGCGCACTGTCGCAGGATCTTGGCGGCAAGGGCGTCAATCAGGCGGTGGCCATTGCCCGCACTGGGCTGGCCTGCCATCTGGTCGCGGCTGTGGGTCAGGATCCGCGCGGGCGCGAGATCGCCGCCAGGCTGGCGGCCGAGCCGGTGATGGCCCAGTTGATCGCGCTGCCCGGCGTGGCGACCGACAATTCGATCATCCTGATGGCGGGACATGGCGAGAATGCCGTCATCACCACCCGCGCCGCCGCAGGCGCGATGACCCCCGACCATGCCACCGTCGCGTTGGACAAGGCCGCCTCTGGCGATCTGCTGGTGCTGCAGGGCAATCTGGGCGCGGCGACGACCGCGGCGGCCCTGCAAGCGGCCCGGGCAAGGGGGATGCGGACCGTGCTGAACCCCTCGCCCCTGCAAGCTTATGTGGCCGATCTGTGGCCATTGATTGACTGCGCTTTTCTGAACGAGGACGAGGCCGCGATCCTCGGCGGCGACGCGCGCCTGCTGTCCCATGGCGTGGCCGAGGTCGTGCTGACCATTGGCGCGCGCGGCGCGGCGCTGGTGCGGCCCGACGCGCGGATCGAGGTTCCCGCAACCCCCTGCACGGTGGTGGACACGACCGGGGCGGGCGATTGCTTCATGGCGGTCGCGCTGGCCTCGGCGGCCCTGCGCGGGGTGGCCCTGGATGCCCGCGCCCTGCGCCATGCGGCGGTGGCGGCCGCATGGACGGTAGGCCAGGCGGGCACGGTCAGCGCCTTTCCCGACGCGGACCGGATGCGCGCGATCCTGGCAAAGGGATAGTCCGGGGATCACCGGGCGACCAGCCAGTCGAACAGGTTCTTCCACAGCGTCGGATACCCCTCCCACGCGCAGAATTCCGGCGACAGCCAATGCGGCCCCACATCCGACGTCCATGCCGCCGTTCGCCCCTGCCCATAGGTTCCCAGCACCAAGAGCGGATGGCCGCCCTGATCCTCGGGCAGGCGAGCCACCACGGTCGCGCCGTCGCGGACCATCACCTCGTTCACACCCAGAATGGGCGGCCATGCGGCGGGCATGCCCGTCATGGTCGGGTGGTCGGTCAGCACTATCTCGGCCTGCGCGCCCTCGGGGATCTCGACCCGGTCGTCCCACGGATGGCAGGTGACGGGCAGCGTGTCCTCGACCGCGGTGTTGCGCCACCGCGCCTTCCCGTCGATGCCTTGGAACGAGAAGTAGCCCCCGATCATCAGCAGGTTGCCCCCCTGCCCCACCCAGTCCCGCAGCACGCGTAGCCGGTTCGGTACCGTCTTCGACCGAAGCCAGACATCGGGCGGCAGCAAGAAGGTGTTCGCGCCAATATCAGACAGGATCACAATGTCATAATCAGCCAGCCCGTCGACATCGAACGGGAACCCCTCTGCAGCGTCGTGGGCGGTCATGTAGTCGATCTGGAACGCGCTGTCCTTCATCGCCTCCAGCAGGGGCGTCGCGCCGGTATGGAAGCGGACAGAGCCGAACTGGTCGAAGCCCTTGTAATGCGTTTCCGAGGTGGTCCAGCTTTCGCCCACCAGAAGCACGCGGGTTGTCATGGGAAGATCCTTTCGACTGTCTCAGAAGGTCGCGTCGAAGACGCGGCGCGGGTTGGTGACCATCAGCCGGTCGCAATCGGCGGCAGACAGGCCGTGCCGCATTAGGCGCGGCAGGAAATGGCGGGTGACGAAGGCGTATCCGTTGCCGCCGTAGCGGGTCAGCATCATCTTGATGAACACGTCTTGCGACAGCAAGATGCGGTCCAGAAAGCCCTGTTCCGCCAGCCCCATAACCGCGCGGGCCACGTCATCATCGGGCGGGCACTGCACGCCTTGGTCGGCGTAGAAAAAATCCATGCCGATCATGTCGAATTCGACGAAGGCGCCCCGCTGCGCCAGCGTCGCCTGATAGACCGGATCACCGTGCGAGGGGTTCATGTGGCACAGCACCGTGTGGCGCAGATCGGCGCCTTCGGATTCCACGATATCCAGCACCAGGTGGCCAAGCCGGAACCAGCCCGGCAGATGCACCATCAGCGGCAGGCCCGTGCGGGCCTGCGCCCGGGCAGCGCCGCGCAGGGATTTTTCCTCCTCGGGCGTGAAATCCGACGACACGCCGATCTCGCCGATCAGGCCGATGCGCGCGTCGGTGCCGTCGGTGCCGGTCAGCGCCTCGACCACGATCTCATCGGCGATGTTGTCTATGGACAGATGCGCCACCTGATCGGGCATCGAGCTGGCCAGATAGTAACCCGCGCCCATGACGATGTTCAGCCCTGTGTCCCTCGCGATGCGGCGCAGGGTTGTGGGATTGCGCCCGATGCCGCGACAAGTCGGGTCCACCACGCTGCGCCCGCCTGCGGCGGTGAAGGCGTGCAGCTCCTCGATGGCCAGATCCGGGTCGTCCAGCGCGATGTTGTGGCGATTTACGAAGGGATCCTGGCGCAGCTCTGACAGGATCTCGATGCTGATGGGACGGTCGGCCAGATGCTGACGCGCGGGGTCGGTCGGCGCGTTCCACCAGCAGCGGCAGTCGTTCTGCAGATGCTCGTGCATCAGGGTATGGCCCAGATCGGCGGATGGAATGGGACCGGTGACGGTCATCACCTGACCCGAGCGGACGTGGCAGGGGGACAGGTCGCTCATGTCCGGGCCCTTCCGAAGCGAAAGCCCCGGTCGAACAGCTTGGTGTTCAGCCAGATGGCGATCAGGATGATCGCGCCCGTGACGATCTGCGTGAAAAAGGGCGAGATATGCAGCAGGATCAGTCCGTTGCCGATCACAGCGATGGTCATGGTGCCCAAGACCGTGCCTAGCATCGATGCCTTGCCGCCCATCAGCGACGTACCGCCCAGCACCACGGCTGCGATGACCTGCAATTCGAACCCCTGCGCGGCATTCGACGACCCAGACCCAAGCCGCGCCGCGATCAGCATCCCTGCCACGGCCGAGGCCAGCCCGGCCACCACATAGACCGAGGCCAGCACGCGCTTGGCGGGCATGCCTACGCGGCGCGCGGCCTCCATGTTGGACCCGACGGCGATGACCTGCCGGCCATATTGCGTGCGCAGCATGACGACGAAACCAAGCGCCGCGATCAGCAGCGCGATCAGCGCCGGGACCGGAAAGCCCGCCAGCGTGCCGCGCCCCAGCCAGAAGAAGCCCGGAACCCCGGTGATGGGGATCGAATAGCCCTCGGTCAGGTACAGCGCAAAGCCGCGTAGGATCGACAGGCCAGCCAGCGTGACGATGAACGCGGGGATGCCCTGATAGGAAATGAACCACCCCTGAGCCGCTCCCACGGCCGCGCCAAGTGCCAGCATCAGCACCACGACCACCGGCCACGGCAGACCCGCAGCGATGGCGATGGCGCAGACGGCATTGACCAGCGCCACCTGCGATCCGACTGACAGGTCGATGCCTGCGGTGGTGATCACCAGTGTCATCGCCACCGCCACAATAAGTATCGGCGCCGCCTGCCGCAGCACATTGAGCAGGTTGCCCGTGGTGAAGAATGTCGAACTGCTCAGCCCGAAGATGGTCATGCACAGCAGAAAGAACATCGCGATCGACAGGACCTGCGCGTGCTCGCCGATGAAATCAGCTAGTGCGGACCCCGCCTTGCGTTCGGTATAAACAGCCATTAGTGGCCTCCCTTGCCGACGATCAGGTCGACCAGTTCCTGCAGATTGGTGTCAGGCGTCAGTCGCTCGGCGACCTTGGTGCCCTCGTACATGACGGCGATGCGGTCGCAGACGCGGAACAGATCCTGCATCCGGTGCGTGACCAGCACCACCGCCACGCCGCGCGCCTTGACGCGGTTGATCAGGGCTAGCACCGCCTCGACCTCGGCCACGGCCAGTGCCGAAGTGGGTTCGTCCATGATCAGCACTTTTGGATCGAAGCTGGCGGCGCGGGCGATGGCGATGGCCTGGCGCTGGCCGCCCGACAGCTTTTCGACCTTGGCGGTCAGACGGGGAATCCGGATTTCAAGCGCGGCCAGCATCTTTTCGGCTTCGGCCAGCATGCGGGGCTGGTCGAGAAAGGGGCCCCGTTTCAGCTCGCGCCCCAGAAACAGGTTGCCGACGACATCGACGTGATCGCACAGCGACAGATCCTGATAGACCATCTCGATCTTCTGGGCGCGCGCTTCGGAGGGGGTCGAGAACCGCACCGGACGGCCGTCCAGCAGGATCTGCCCGCCATCGGGGACATAGGTTCCCGACATAACCTTTGACAGGGTTGATTTTCCGGCGGCATTGTCGCCAATCAGGCCGATGCACTCGCCCGCGCGGATATCCAGATCAACGCCGCGCAGCGCCTGGTGCGAACCGAAGGTCTTGGTGATGCCGCGCAGTGATAAGATGGCGGGGGGATGATCCCCCCGCGCCGCTGTCATGGGGGCGGCCTGCATCACTCGAAGACCGCGCGGAAATCGTCCACGTTTTCGGAGGTGACGATGGTCACGGGGACCGAGATCTCGGCCTCGACCGTGCCGCCATCGGACAGCGTGCCAAGAGCATCTACCGCAGCGGCGCCCATTCCCGCCGGGTCCTGCTGGATCACCGCCTTGACGTAGCCCGCATCGATCCCGGAAATCGCCTGCGCGGTCAGATCCCAGCCATAGACGGCCAGATCGGCCTGCCGCCCCTGACTTTCCACCGCCGCGACCGCACCCAGCAAAGCCGGTTCCCCGGTCGCATAGATCGCGGTCAGCGTGGGGTTGGCCGTCATCAGGTTCTCTGCGGCCCCCAACGCCGTGTCCTGGACGTTCTGGCCGTCCACGGTCCCCGCGACGGTGACCTTGGCGCTGTCCAGCGCCTCTTCGAACCCATCCATCCGCACGTTTTGAATGAACGAATTCAGCGCGCCCACGATGCCCAAGGTCGAACCCTCGGCCAGAGCATCGTTCACGACGGCGGCCAGATCGGCCCCGGCCTGCGCATTGTCCACGCCGATCTGCGCCGACTGAGGTCCTTCAGGGAGGATCGCGTCGATCGCCACGACCGGGATGCCCGCATCCACGGCCTGCTGCACGGCGGGCATGATGCCGTTCACGTCGATGGCTACGACCGCGATGCCGTCCACGCCCTCCTGGATATAGGTCTCGATGGCGCTGTTCTGCGCCGCCGGATCGTTGTTCGCGTTGAAGATCAGCAGGGTCGCGCCTGCGGCATCCGCAGCCTCTTGCGCGCCGCGGTTCATGTCGTTGAAGAACAGCGCCTGCTGGTTGATCTGGACCAACGCAAAGGTCTTGCCCTCCTGCGCCAGCGCGGGGAGGGCTGCGGCGATTAGGCCGGTGGTCATCAGCGCACCCAAGGTGCGGCGGGTCAGGGTGGTCATGGTCAGTCCTCGCTGTTGGGGTTGCGGTGGAAAGGGCGGATCGGCGGCGCAACAGAATTCCGTTCGATCAGCGTGACATCCAGCAGCTCCTCTGACGGGGGCTTGTCCGGATCGGTCCCGTCCATGGCCAGCAACCGCCGTAGCGCGCGCTGGCCTAGTTCACGGACAGGCTGACGCACCGCGGTCACGGCGGGTGCGAACAGGTGCAGAGGCCCGACATCGTCGAAACCGATGACCGAAACCTGATGGGGGATGGCGATGCCCGCTTCGGACAGGATCTCGTAAAGACCGATCAGCAGTTCATCCGAGGTGGCAAAGATCGCCGTGGGCCGAGAGGCCGGATCCCGGGCGACAAAGGCATGCCCCGCGTTGCGGCCGGCCTCGACGGTATAAGGGCCGCAGGTTCGTTCGATCCTGTAGTCTGGCCCTGCGACCTCGCTTATCGCAGAGGCGAACCCCGCGAAACGATGAGCTCCGCTGACCATTTGGTCCACTCCGCCAATGAACAGCACGTGTCGATGGCCTGCCTGCGCCAGATGGCGCCCCGCCAGCCAGCCACCTTGCCGATTGTTGCAGAATATTTTGGGGACATGAGTGCCGACCACGTTTTCGTCCACGACCACGCAGCGGGGCAGCCGATTTATCTTGGCGGCCAACATGTCAGTGCCGGCATGGTTCGTGATGAAGATCAGGCCGTCGGCATGCCCCGTGCGCACGAGGTCCAGATAGGACAGCTCTCGGTCCGGACGGTTCAGCGTCGCATAGAGCGCCAGTGCCAGCCCCATATCGCTGGCCTCGGCTTCGACCGCAGCTACAAGCGCCGCGAAAAAGGGGCTCGAGATATTGGGAACGATCAGCGCGATGGTATCCGAGCGCCCCAGGCTGAGACGCCGGGCATGGGGGTTGGGGGTATAATCCAAGTCAATGATCGCGGCATCAATCAGCTTTGCGGTCCTGTCCGGAAGCTCCAAAGATCTGTTCAGGTAACGCGATACAGTCGCCTTGGAGACGCCGGCAGCAGTGGCAACATCCTGCAAATTGGCCAAGCAATCTTTCCCCAACGCTCAATAAAGCGGTTTAGTAAACTGGTTTATAAGAGAACGATGAGGGGAGAGGCAGCGCCTGTAAAGAAAAATTTCACCGGCAGGATGGCCACTGCTCGTTTTCTCAGCTGCGACGACAGTGAAGGAATGGTTGAAACAGTCGGTAGAGTTCCTTTTAACGGCGGCGGCAAACAGTCGCAGAAACGTCAGCTATAAGGAGTCCACCTTGGTGGCAACGTCGGCTCGGCCTGAGTGCTGCAACTACCTACATTGCATTCTGCTTCATATGCGCCCTTATTTGCAGTCCATAAAGGCGATGGATGCCCAGCAGTATGCCACCATTCCGAGATCTAAAATACGTACCTCATTTTCTGACGATTTTTTCGGGGATAGCTAAATTTTCTGGTTTGGGTGAAAACTAATTGAGCTCACAAGTTCCTCGCAGTGGAGCTACTCCGAGGGATAGTGCTCATCCGCTGCCAGTTAGGTGAAGCGCGTCATAGACCCGCATCCCGGCAGCCAACTTTCAAAAATCGCCCTGTCCGCAACATCTATTGTTCATGAGCCAAAACTGTAAGTGAGGTCACTTTGCGACGCCGGCATCATGCCGAAGGCAACAAAATCAGAGGGGCTGGAGACTGAGGTGCAAAGGGCTTATACTTGGCAGGATTGAAGCGAATGTTTCTTGATAAGGAGTACGCCTTTAATGACTGAGTTGCGAATGGGGAATAATAGAGATCGTCATGCAATCAATAACAAGTCTGCCCTCTTTAGCAGGCGGGGGTTCTTGTATGGAACAGCGGCTGTTACGGTAGGAACTCTGATAACATCAGGACTGGCACAAGCGTCCGAATTGAACTCATTCTCGATGCGCGTGGTTCACTCTGGTCATTCGCTGACTGATCCAATTGTGCCTGTATTGGACATGATGGTTGCTGCTGCAGGTCAACAAGAAGCGCGTAGTCGCGTGATCGACCGTTCAACCACCCCTGGCAGTCCGATGGACTGGCGGTGGGATCACCGCAACGAGTACATGCCGGACGCCCGCCACGATATCGCTGACTATGACACGTTAGTGCTTACTGAACGCGCGCCTCTATCCAACACAGTTCAGTGGCATGATTCAGAAAACATGGCGTTGAAATGGTTTTCCCATGCCTGGAACGAGGGAAATAAGGGTGCGGGTGCCCGAACCATTCTGTATGCTACCTGGGTTCACACAGACAGCGGACCCGATTTTGATAATCCTTACGATGACCCAGATGGACATCTAACTTTTCGAGAACGATTGCCACTGGAGATGGAGCGCTGGCAAATTACTGCAGATGAAGTCAATGAAAACCGCCCTGACGGTTCTGCACCTCTGCGAGTTATTCCGGGACCGCTCATCATGGCTGCTGCTCATGACGCTATCGCTGCGGGCACAGCACCGGGCCTGAATGAAATAGAAGATCTTTTTCTGGATACCATTCATCTCAATGCTCAAGGCTCTTACTTAATTGCGCTAGCGCATCTTGCGGTAATATACGGATTTGATCCGCGCAATCTAACGAATTTTCCCGTGCGCGTTGAGGTACCTGATCCTGCGACGGCAGATTGGATGAAGCAGCTCGTCCACGACGTGCTAAAAGACTATCCGGATGCTGCCTATGCAACTTCCTGATAATTAATTCTGGTGAGCCAGCAGAAAAACCGGCGCTGATGATAGGTTGGGTGCCTCCTTCTGCCGGCACTTCCGCTGCTACTTGCAGAACAAGGTCAGGAGGAGAAACTCATCCCGTTCATGATGCTCTGTCTGTTCATCAGTAAACCTCCAAGGCCGTTCTAGATTTAAGATCGTACTTTTCCCGCAGCGCCGACCGTCTCGCCCAGATCGATTTCATAGCCGAGGTCGATCACCATCTGCGCCGCAGGCTTTCCCGCCAGCCGGTCCAGCAGCTCGGACGCGGCGCGGGCGCCGATGCCGTAGCGGTCGGTGCGCACGCTGGCCAGACGGGGGATCATCGCCTGCCCGATATCGAGCGCATGAAACCCCGCGATGGCCATCCGGTCCGGGACGGCGATCTCCTGGCGGACGCATTCGAAATAAGCGCCAATCGCCACGTCGTCATTAGTGCAGAACACCCCGTCGGTCGCCGGATAGTCCGCCAGTACCTGCTGCATCAGGGACGAGCCGCCGGTGAACGAGGATTTCTCAGTCGTCTCAACGCTGACCGGCACCAGACCGTGATCGATCATCGCGGCGGCGTAGCCGTCGAAGCGCTGCAGCGTGCGGGCATCCAGGCGCACACCCAAATAGACGATGTTGCGGCACCCCTCGGCCAGCATGGCCCTGGTCATTGCCTGGGCGGCAGCGAAATTGTCATAGCCGACGGCCTGCTGCAGGGCGGGGCTGCGGCTGTCCATCACCTCGACCACTGGGATGGCGGTGATGTCGATCATGCGCAGCGCGTCATCGGTATGTGCACGGTCGCCCAGGATCAGTCCGTCGATATTGGCGGCGATCAGCGAGGCGATGCCCCGTTGCTCGGCCAGCGAGTCATATCCGTAATGGGCGATCATCACCCGGTATCCGGCAGCCTCGGCGGTTTCCACCACGCCCGCCAGGACCTGCGCGAAGACATGGTTGGTGACCGAGGGCACCATCATCCCGATGGACCTGCTGGGCGCGCCCGCCAGCATCATCGGCGCGTTGTTGGGCAGATAGCCAATTTCGCGCGCCGCCTCCAGGATGCGGTCGCGCAGGGGCTGGCCGACCGAGGCGGGCAGGCGCAGGCAGCGGCTGACGGTCATCTTGGTCGTGCCGACACGGTCGGCGATGGCCTGCAAGCCGGGGCGCCGGCGCTTGCGCCACGGCTCGGCCGGGGTTTCCATCAGCGGGCCGGGGCGGCGCCTAGGGCCGCCAGCGAGGCGTCGATAACCGCCTCCAGGCCGGGCTCGACCGAGACATGCAGAACCCCCTCGTCCCGGGGCTCTTCCAACTGATCGAACTGGCTTTTCAGCATATGCTCCCCGGCAAAGTAATGGTCGTCGCGCGACCGCATGCGGGTGCTGATCGTCCGGAAGCTGCCATGCAGATAGAGGAAGGTCAACGCGGGATCGCTGCGCCGTAGCCTGTCACGATAGCGTCGCTTGAGCGCTGAGCAGGCCAGCACCAGCCGGTCCTCGGTCGCGATCAGATCAGCCAGCGCCTCCAGCCAGCCGGCGCGGTCCGTGTCGTCCAGCGGCTGGCCGGCCGCCATCTTGGCGATATTCTGGGGGCTGTGCAGGCTGTCGGCATCGACGAAGCGCAGGCCGAGGCTGGCGGCCAGCGCCCGCCCCACGGCCGTCTTGCCGCAGCCCGACACGCCCATCACCACGATCCGTCCAGGTTTTGTCTTGTCCATGTCCAGCCTCAAGCGTTATGATTGCGGGGCATCAGGCGCGGGCAGCCTTGCGGCGCATCTGCACGACCATGGCCAATAGTGCCAGCACGATCGCGACTAGCCCCTTGGACAGGTCCGAGGCCAGCAGATACTCGACCAGTCCCTGCCCACGGGCATTCGCGATCAGCAGCGACCGCGACAGGTTCGATTCGATCAGCGGGCCCAGCACGACGCCGATGATGATGGGGGCGGGCGGCACGCCGATCTTCTTGAAGACCGCTCCGATGATGCCCAGGGTGATGGCGATCAGCACGTCGAAGACGCTGTTGCGCAGCGAGTAGGCGCCGATCAGTGACATGACCAACACCGTGGGCACGATGTATTCCATGCGGATCTTCAGAATATAGGCGAAATACTTGATCCCGAAGGCGCCGATCAGCGCCATTGCCACCACGGTCAGGATCATCCCGTAAAGGAAGATGAAGGCCACGTCCGGGCGGGTCTGGAACAGGCTGGGCCCCAGCACGATGCCATGGACGACCAGTGCGCCGGCGATGATCGCCGTGGTCGGGCTGCCCGGCACGCCAAGCGCCAGCAGCGGCACCATCGACGAGCCCACGGTAGCATTGTTGGCGGCCTCGGCGGCGATGATGCCCTCGACATTGCCCTTTTCAAAGGTCTCGGGCTGCTTGGAACTACGCTTGGCCTCGGCATAGGACATGAAGACGGCCAGAGTGGTGCCCACGCCCGGCAAGAGCCCGATCAGGTTGCCGATAGCATTGGCCTTCAGAAGCAGGATCTTGTGGCGGAAGATGTCACGGATGACGGCCAGCCGGGTGATCGACTGTTCAACATAGCTGACCTGCTGGTCCGACCGCTTGCCGATGTTCAGGATCATCTCGGCGATGCAGAAGAGGCCCAACACCACCGGCACGACCGAGACGCCCGTCCGCAGGTCCGGCTGGCCGAAGGTGAAGCGGTCCTGCCCCGACACCTGATCCAGCCCGATGGTGGAGATGAACAGCCCGAACAGCACCGCGAAGGCGGCCTTCAGCAAGCTGCCTGCCAGCGCGCCCACAATGATCAGCCCCGACAGGGAGATGAAGAACATCTCGGCCGGACCGAACTGCAGCGCGAAGCGGGCCAGCGGCGGTGTGAAGAGGATCAGGACGATCACGCCCACGAAGCCGCCAATGGTGCTGGAAAAGATCGAGTAATACAGGGCCTCTTTCGACCGGCCCTGCTGCGTCAGGGGATAGCCCTCCATCGCGGCGGGGGCGGCGACCACGTCGCCCGGCACGTTGATCAGGATGGCGGTGATCGAGCCGCCATACATGCAGCCCATGTAGATGCCACCCAGCAGCAACAGCCCGACCTCGGGCGGCAGCGCGAAGGTCAGCGGAAGCAGCAGCGAGATGCCGACCGCCCCGTTCAGGCCCGGGATGGCGCCCACGACGATGCCGATCAGCACGCCGGAAAACACCGCCGCAAGGACGGGCCAGCTCAGCAGCATGGGAAGATAGGTCAGGATGTCCATGGGCCACGGCCTTTATGCGGGCGGAAAGCGAGGGCAGGCGGTGGGGACCGCCTGCCCGGGGATCAGATCCGCGGATCAGAACTGATCGCGGTTGGCCTCGATGACCTCGGCCAGGGCGGCGTTGGTTTCTTCAACCTTGGCGCTGACCGCATCGCTGTCCAGATAGGCATAGGGCAGTGCTGCCGTCTCGAACCGGGCAATCAGCTCTTCGTCGGTCGAGATCGCGTCCAGCGCCTCGGTCAGGCGGGCGCGGACGTCATCGGGTAGGCCCGAGGGTGCGACCACGACGCGGCCGACCTCCATCACCTGGTCGATGCCTAGCTCGCGCATGGTCGGCACGTCGGGAAACATCTCCATCCGCTCGGCCGAGGCAAAGGCCAGCGGCGTGCCGCCCGCATCCACGATCGGATCGTGGCTCATCGACGAGGTCGAGGCCAGGTCGATATGACCGCCCAGCACCGCGTTCATCAGCTCTCCGCCGCCGGCATAGCGCACCGGGGTCAGCACCGATTCCAGCTTGTCGCCGAAGGCCAGCGCATTGAGCAGGCCAAGCGATCCGCTGTCGCCCACGATCACTGCGCCCGGGTTCTGTTCAGCATGGGCGCGCAACTCGTCCAGCGTCGAGAATGCGGCACCGGGCTTGGCAAAGACGCCCATCGGCGTGCTGTCGAACTGCGCCAGAAAGTCCAGATCCTCGGCGGAATTGAACGCCACCTCCCGGGTGCTCTCGATGACGAAGTTGTCGGGATAGCCGAAAACGCCGATCGTGTAGCCGTCGGGATCGGCCGCCGCGATCTCGGCAATGCCAATCTCGCCGCCCGCGCCGGGGCGGTTCACAACGTTCAGCTGCACACCCAGCTCTTCGCCCAAGCGTTCAGACACGAGGCGCGCGACGGTGTCGCCACCCCCGCCCGCGCTGTAGGGCACGACGACGGTGATCGCCTGGCCGGGGTAATCCTGCGCGGCTGCCGCCATGGGCAGCAGGATCGCGGCGGTTCCGCCCATCAGGGCCTTTGCAAAAGTCATGGTGTTCTCCTCCTTGAAACGTCAGTCGATGTCAGGGTGGTGCCCCGAGAGCGCAGTGTCAGAGCAGCGCCCCTGTGGGCGCGGGCAGGCCGATCAGCCGGTCGAAGACCAGATACAGGACCAGCGTGGCCCCGACCGCCAAAACCAAAGCGACACCCGGATCGCGCCACAGCCGGACGGCTCCGTTCGCGACACGGCAATGCCACAGGTAGACGGCGATAATCAGCAGGGGCGAGGTGAGGTAGAAGCCGATCGCATAGAGCAGCACGCCCGCCGCGATCAGGATGATCGCCGGCACACCGACGCTGCGGCCCCAGTCCGCCTGTGCGGCCTCGGCCGGGCGGCCGCGCATCCCGGCCAGGATCGCAAGCGCCACGATGCCCGCCCCGGTCGCCGTCATCAGCGCCAGGACGAAGCGCGGGAACAGGCCCGGCCCGGGCGCCAGCGATTGCGCCTGCAGAAACAGCGCCAGACCAATGGTGAAGATTACCCCGCCCAGCACGATGTCGCCTGCATGGCTCTTCCACCCGGTACGAATGCTCATGTTCCCTCCCCGAAACAGCTCCCACGACGCTGTTACGCGTAATGTTACGCGTAAAGCAAGAGAAAAATACTATTCCTGGAAACGCCCATCACCTACGTTATGCCTGAAAACCGCTGCCAAAGACGGTGGGTGCAGCCCAAACTCGCCCTGCCCGCAATGCCATCTCTCGCTTCTGGGCGGCGCCGAAGCGGGCGCAAAATGCGGTGTGATCGGGGCCTATACGGTCCTGGAATTTGCGCGGGTGATGGTGTTTGCGCTGGTGGTTAATCGCTGTAGCGTCAGCGGCATGTCGGCGGGCGCTGTCAGGGGATAGGTCTATGGCATGTTACTCGTAGCGCCTGACGGATCGGGGTACGGGCTACGGATGAGGAAGAGGAAGCGATGACCGAAACACGAAAGACAGTCTGGGGGGTGCTGAGCACCGCCAATATCGCCGTCAACCAGGTCATTCCTGCCTTGCAGAAAAGCGAACGGCTGGTTGTCGGCGCGATCGCTTCAAGGGATGAGGACCGGGCTACGGCGGTCGCGCGAAGCCTCGGGATCGCCCGCGCCTATGGCGACTATGATGCCCTTTTGGACGATCCCGAGATCGACATCGTTTACAACCCGTTGCCCAATCACCTGCATGTTCCTTGGACCCTGAGGGCATTGGAGGCGGGCAAGCATGTCCTATGCGAAAAGCCCCTTGCGCTAAGTGCAGCAGAGGCCGCATCTCTGATTGAGACCAGCCAACGCACCGGAAAGAATGTGCGCGAGGCGTTCATGATCCGCGACCATCCGCAATGGTTGCGCGCCCGCGAACTCGTCCAGGGCGGCGCACTCGGGGAGGTCCGGGCAATCCATGTCAGCTTTTGCTACGACAATCGCGATCCGGCGAATGTGCGCAACCAGTTGGATATTGGCGGAGGTGCGCTCTTTGACATCGGCTGCTATGCCGTCGCGGTAGGCCGTTTCATCTTCGCCTGCGAGCCCGAGCGGGTCGTGGCAGAGGTCGATCGAGATCCGGATTTTGGAACCGACCGCCTGACCAGCGCCATCATGGTCTTCCCCGGGGGACGCCGCCTTGTCTTCACCTGTGCCACGCAGCTTGTGCGCAGCCAGGACGTTCAGATTATCGGCACCACGGGGCGGGTCTCGATTGCTGTTCCGTTCAACCAATCTCCCGATCGCGAAGCCCGGCTACTGATGGATGACGGCACGGTCCTCAAGGGCGGGGACCCCGCGGTCGAGACCTTCGGGCCGGTCGATCAGTATCTGCTGCAGGCGGAGGCCTTTTCAGACCTGTGTGTGTCGGGGAGTGTCGACCCGTATGGCCTGCAGGATGCCATCCGCAACATGAGCGTCATCGATGCCCTCTGGTCGTCTGAAGAGACAAGGGGCTGGGCCGACGTCAGGCAGGACTGATATGCGCTGGCCTGCCGCAGAACTTTCCCCGCGGGAGATTAGGTAGGCTGGCCGGGATCTGACTAACTGGCAAATCGGCTGCATGTAATCTGCTATCCGAAGCGCGGTACCAAATCCAGAAGGGGACAGTTCAACGGAGTTGTTGCGGTATCGTGGGCAATAGCCACAATATCATTCAAGCGTGTGGAGTGGTTCTGAGCGCGCAGCGGTCTTGCACGAGCCAAAGTCATTCCTGCGGATAAACCAGAACAAGCAGGCCACGGCGGTGGTGTCCACATGGTCCGGCTTGATCATGAAGTTTCCTTGCGGTGTGATGGTGAGAGTGTTCGCATGCCCCTTTCAAATGGCTGACGGCGCGGGGGGCGGTGCGTCTCCTTCGTTGAGGACGCGCATGTCGATCTCGGGGAACTGGGCGCGGATCAGGGCAAGCGCCTCGACAGAGGCCAATTCAAGGAAGACCTGATCGCCGACCCAGAACGCCGACAGCTCTCCGGGGCAGAACGCGCGCATATATTCATCCAGATCGGACATGGTCTTCTTGCTGATCCGGCCGACGGCAATGTTGAGGGTCATGGTAGGGTCGCCTTGTAAAACTATCAGGGGGTCTGGAAATCGAGAAAGCCGTTGGTTAGCCGCGACACCCCACACAGCGGGTGAAGGTCGGATCAAGCTCTAGACGCTTGACGGGGATCGGATCGCCGCAGTCTTCGCAGGTGCCGAATTCGCCGGTATCGATACGTGCCAGAGCGGCGTGGATTGCCCCGATGCGGGCATGACGACGAACGTCGACCGCGCTGGCCATAGCCTGGTTCTGCATCGCATCCATCCGGGACAGACGACCAACGCTCTGCTGGTCCAGTTCGACCGGCTTGCGGGCCTCGACCGTATCACCCGATGCCTTCTCCAACTGCGACAGTTCCAGCTTCAGGCGGGGCGAAAAATGGGTAGCAGCATCCTGTGGGTCCAACTGCCTCTCCTCGGTCCAATCCGTCAGGTATTCGGTGAACCTGCTCCCGGGCAAGCCGGAAACAGGGTGAGACGTCCGGGCGATCTCAGCGATACATCAGGACCGGGATCCTGACGGCCTGGACCATCGCGGTGGTGGTCGATCCGATGATCAGGCTGCGGATGCGGGAATGGCCGTAGGCGCCCATGACCAGCAGGCCGAAGCCCTCGGCGGCGACCACCGAGTGCAGCACGTCCTCGGGCTCGCCCGGCGCGATGCGCGTGTCGGCGGTCAGGCCTGCGGCCCCAAGGGTGCGCACTGCATCGTCCAGCTTGCCGCGCAGCGCGGGCGTGGCCTCGCCCACATAAAGCAGCGTGATCTGCAGCCCCTGAAAGACCGGGCTGTCCGACATGCGCTGGACCGCCCTCTGGGCCGAGGTGCTGCCGTCGAAGGCCACCAGCACGCGGCTGATGGGCGCGAAGGCGCGCGAGGCCACGAAGACCGGCACCTTGGAGGCGCGCACGATGCGCTCCAGGTTCGAGCCCAGATGCGCCGTGGCGTACTCCGCCCCCTCGCCGCGCTTGCCGATGACGATGGCGCGCAGGTCGGGCTCGACCTCCTGGACGGCCTCCAAGATGTCGCCCTTGCGCAGATGCGGGGTGACCTGGCCCACGCCGTCGGTCTGCAGGATCGCCTGCGCGTCCTCCAAGATGGCGCGGCCCCGGGCCTGGGCCAGCCGGGCGCGGCTTTCGTCGGCGCTGGCCAGCTCTTCCAGCAGGGCCGAGCGTGCGCCAAGCGTCAGCGCCCCCGAAAGGTTCTGCGAGCTGCCGATTTCGCGCCGGCCCAGGACGTGCATCACGTCGACCGCGGCGCTCAGGCGGGCCGCGATCCAGGCGGTGTGGTGGCAGACGCTTTCCGAATAGGCCGAACCGTCGACCAGTGCGAGTATTCTGTCGGTCATGATCTTCCCTCCCTCAATGTGACATCAGCTTGTCGAGCGCGCCGGGCTTGTCGTGGATGGCCAGCTTGTCGACCAGCGTCTCGGACGCCGCGTTCATGCCGATCAGTTCGACCTCGGCCCCGTCGCGGCGGAACTTGAGGATCGCCATGTCCAGCGCCTGCACGGAACTGATGTCCCAGATATGCGCGCCGGTGACGTCGATCACCACCTTTTCCACCGCCTCCTTGAAGTCGAAGGCCTCGGCGAAATCCTCGGCCGAGCCGTAGAACAGCTGCCCCTCGACCAGATAGGTGCGGGTGCGCCCGTCCTGGGACAGGCTGGAGCGGATGCGGAACAGCTGCGCGATCTTGGCGGCGAAGAAGATCCCCGACAGCATCACGCCGACCAGCACGCCGATGGCCAGGTTGTGGGTGTAGACCACCGTAAAGACCGTCGCGATCATCACAACAGAGGACGAACGCGGATGCGTCTTCAGGTTGCCAAGCGACGACCATGAAAATGTCCCGATCGCCACCATGAACATGATTGCGACCAGCGCCGCCATTGGAATGATGGCGACCAAGCCGCCCAGGCCCACGACCATGATCAGCAAGGCGACCCCGGCAGCGAATGACGACAGCCGCCCGCGCCCGCCGGATTTGACGTTGATGATCGACTGCCCGATCATCGCGCAGCCTGCCATGCCGCCGATGAAGCCGGTGGCGGTGTTGGCGATGCCCTGGCCCACGCATTCCTGGTCGCGGCTGGACTTGGTGTCGGTCAGGTCGTCGACGATGTTCTGCGTCATCAGGCTTTCCAGCAGGCCCACGATGGCCACGGCCAGCGAATAGGGCAGGATGATCAGCAGCGTGGTCAGGTTCAGCGGGATGTCCGGGATCAGGAAAACCGGCAGCGTGTCGGGCAGCGCGCCCATGTCGCCCACCGTGCGCACGTCCCAGCCCGTGAACCAGACCAAGGCGGTCAGCACGACGATGGTGACCAGCGGCGAGGGGATCGCCGTCGTCAGGCGCGGCAGCAGGTAGATGATCACCAGCCCCACGGCGACCAGCGCATAGGTCAGCCAGGTGATGCCGGGGACGGACAGGTCCAGCTCGGTCAGCTGCGCCATGAAGATCAGGATCGCCAGGGCGTTCACGAAGCCGGTCATCACCGATTTCGAGACGTAGCGCATGAAGCGCCCCAGCTTCAGCAGCCCCGCACCGATCTGGATCAGGCCAGCCAGCACGGTCGCGGCCAGCAAGTATTCCAGCCCGTGATCGCGCACCAGCGTGATCATCAGGACAGCGGTGGCGGCGGTGGCTGCCGAGATCATCCCGGGCCGGCCGCCCACGAAGGCGATCAGCACCGCGATGGAGAAGCTGGCGTAAAGCCCCACGCGGGGGTCGACGCCGGCGATGATGGAAAAGGCGATGGCCTCGGGGATCAGGGCCAAAGCCACCACCACGCCCGCCAGCAGGTCGCCGCGGACGTTACCGAACCACTGGTTCCGGTATTCAGATATTGAGATCATATACGGTCCATTACCCTGCCTCGGAGGGCCTTCTTGTAAGGCGGTCCGGCATTGAAATCAGGGCTTCTCAAAGATTATCCGGCGGATTGGCGGCCGGAACAGCCACCCGGGCTCTCACCGGGTCCTTGCGCTTGCTGGTTGGGAAGTCAGCCGATCCTGCGGTCAACTCCCCCTAATCTTGGCGGCTCGTGTGGCATGTCCTCGTGCCCATCCTCGGGCATGAAGAACCGGACATCATTTGCCAGATCGATGAACTCATCGGCGAGTTCCACCAATGGTGGAGGCGGAGCAATGCTCTGCGGAACCGAGAGGCTGGAGATAAGCGTGACAGTGACGTCCATCTTCGCCAAGCGTTCCAAAAGCGGGACCAGCTTGGCATCGCCAGCCAGGACGACAATTCGATCGGCCTCGTCAGCGGCTATAATCGCGTCTGATGCCAAAGCGACGAGATTGGTGCCATAGCGTTCCCGGACGTACCAAGGCTCGTTGAAATCATCGACGCCATGCCGGGTGATCGCATGACGTTCGAGCCAGTCGAAAAAGCGCGTCATTCGGGCCTGTTCGGCGCTGTCGCGGCTGTCGCGATAGTAATGCGCAGACACGGAAACGCCGTCTGCGGAGAAATGAGATATCAGCTTCTGAAAATCGATCAGACGACCAAGCTTGGTTTTCAGGCGATCAACATGGCTGCCATCAATCAAAAGCATCGTTCGCGCCAGATCCGGCGTGTCTATGTTCATAGGGTTTCAATAACTCGCCCGAGCATGCCCCGCGTTTGGCGGTCTGTGCATTTTTAGGACGTAAGCTCGGTCAGGTTGCCGGGGGATGGGCGCCCGGAGAAGCCATCCCATCTCAATCGACGGGATCCGATTCGCAGAATAAATGCCACATCGAGATCGTTTTCACAACCATGTGTTTCGCAGCTTGATACAGAGCCACCTGCCGGCCCGAGCCCGATAGGCTTCTTGACCTGTCTTGCTGGCCACGTTGCGCATCGCATCCGAGGTCGCTGCACGCCTCGAGACGCGGGAGCCCTACATCTACCTTCGGAACTTATGTCCGCAAGAGTACAAAATCGGATCGGTTTATCGACCGAGATATACGCAAAAGTTGGTGACGCCTGATCAAGCGGCATTTTGAAGTTGGCGGATGCCGTCCCTGAACTCAACCCCTGCGATGACCTCGGGGAGGCGGTTCTGGCCGTCGAGTTTGCGCCATTTTTTCTGTGCCGACATCATCAGCTTGAACGCCATGGCCAGACCGGTCTTGCGGCTCAGGCAGCCCTTGGTGCGTTTTGTGCGATGCCGAACGGTGGCGAAGGTGCTCTCGATCGGGTTTGACGTCCGGATGTGTTTCCAGTGCTCGGCCGGGAAATCGTAGAAAGTAAGCAGCGCGTCCCGGTCCTTGACCAGCTTGGCGACCGCCTTGTCCCATTTCACACCATAGGTTTCGATGAAGAAGTAGAAGGCGACGTTGGCCTCGGCTTCTGTTTCGGCCTGCCAGATGTCGTGCAGATGGCCCTTGGCCTTTGCCTGCATGGACTTCGGCAGCGCGTTGAGCACATTCATGGTCTTATGGACCCAACAGCGCTGTTCCCGTGTCGAGGCGAACACCTCGCGCAACGCGCTCCAGAACCCCAGGGCGCCGTCGCCGATGGCCAGTTTGGGGTCCTGTTTCAGGCCACGCCGTTTGAGATCGAGCAGCACCTCGCGCCAGCTTTGCGTGCTTTCACGAAAGCCGTCGGTCATCGCCAGAAGCTCCTTGCGGCCGTATTCATCGGCACCCACGATCACCAGAACACATTGCTTTTCCTCAGCCATGCGCGGCTTGAAATACACGCCATCCGCCCAGATGTAGAGAAACCGCCGCGAGCCGAGGTCGCGTTTCTGCCAGGCCTCGTAGTCCTGCCACCAGTCAGCCTTCAGCCGCGTGACGGTCTTGGCAGACAGGCCCTTAGCGTTCGGCCCCAGCAGCGCTTCCAGCGCCTCGGTGAAATCGCCCGTGGACACGCCCTTGAGGTAAAGCCACGGCAGCAGCTCCTCGACCGATTTCGCCTTGCGCAGATACCGCGGCAGGATGCTGGGCGTGAAGGTGATCTTGTCTTCGCCAACGCCCCGATCCCGCACGCGCGGCACTTTCACGGGCACCGGGCCGATGCCGGTAATCACATCGCGCTCCGGCAGGTGTCCATGGCGAACCAGACGCGCCCGCCCGTCATCAAGCCTTTCCTTGGAAAAGGCGTCCATGAGCGTGGCCAGCTCGGCACGGATTGCCTGTTCGATCAGCTTACGTGCGCCATCGCGGATGACATCCGTGAACGCGTCGGCGCTAAATCCCGATGGATCGGGCAGATGGGTGATGGTAGTATCTGACATGTGGCATATCCCTTTCTCGACAGAGAATTGACGGCGCGTGAACACCGCCATGATATGCCGCCCCTCAGGGCATCACCAACTTTCGCGCGTTTCTCTGCTAGCGTCAGTTTATTGGTGACGGACATGCGACAAACGACATGTTCGCTTTGAGGCAGAAAGATAGCGACAGTGAAACAAATCAATTCCACATTCCGCCTATGGCGCCATGTTCTAATAGTCATGGTGCTACTTGTTTCGCCGGCAACCGCCGCGCCGTTCGCGGCCTATGTCATGGACGCACGCACGGGCGAGGCCATTTATCAGCAGAACGCAAACACAAGACTACATCCCGCATCGCTGACCAAGATGATGACGCTTTACATGACGTTCAGCGCCATAGAACGCGGAGAGGTCAGGCTGGACAGCAAGTTCACCATTTCCAGAAAGGCTGCGAATGAGCCCCCGTCCAAGCTGGGTCTGCGCGCCGGGCAGGAGATCGAGCTACGCTATCTGATCCGCGCCGCGGCGGTCAAATCGGCCAACGATGTGGCCACGGCGCTCGGCGAAAACCTTGCCGGATCCGAGGAAGAGTTCACCCGGCAAATGACCCAAATGGCGCGGGCTCTGGGCATGAACAACACTCAGTTTCGCAATGCGCATGGCCTGACAAGCAAGGGGCACTATTCCACCGCACAGGACATGAGCCTGCTGGGGCGCCACCTGTTCTACGACTTTCCCCAATACTACAACCTGTTCTCGCGCCGCTCGGCAGATGCGAGCATCGCGCGGGTCGCGGCGACCAATCGCCGTTTCCTCGATGACTACGACGGTGCCGACGGCATCAAGACAGGCTATACCCGCGCAGCGGGCTTCAACCTGACGGCTTCGGCACAACGCGGGAACAAGCGCCTGATCGCCACGGTCTTTGGCGGCACCTCCACGGCGCAGCGCAATCAGACGGTCGCCAAACTGCTGGACGACAACTTTCCCCGCATTCCTGATCGCGTGCGCGAAACCCCTCCGCAGGCACCCCAGGTCCGGACCGTGTCACGCCGGGCAAATGTGACTGCCAGCGCCGCGGCAACCCGGCCCGAGCCGCACCGGATGGTCCTCCAGGCATCGCGGGCCCCGACAGCCCGTCCGGCTGGCCTGGCGGGCGCGCCTGAAGGCGATGCGCCATCGCGCGCCGATCGGCTGGCTCTGGACAACAGTCCGCGACCCGACAGTCGTGCAGATCTCGGAACCTCCGCGCCGAACGCGACCTCCGCAACAGACATCAGGGCAAAGGGGCACCCGTCGGCCCTGGCCCTTGGTGCATCGTCCCGTCCTGGCGTGAACCCGCGTGCGCAGAGCCCGATCCTGGCATCTGCGAATGACGGTGACGGCTGATCAAAATCGTCAGAAATCCGTTCTAAGTTTTCTGCCGATCACCACGCAGAGCAGCGTGATGGCCCCGCACCACAAGCCCAGAAAACAGGCTTTGGGTTGGAAAGTCGATGCCTGCATCGATCAACACGCCGGTAATCCCGGGGCCGATGGCGGTGGAGATGACCATGCTCGTCGTGGCCATCGACCGGATCGCGCCAAGGTGCGCAGTGCCATAGAGCACCGGAAACAGCACACCCCAGAGCGAGCTGGCCATGCCTTGGGTGATGCCAACTACCCCAAGAGCTACATGCCGCAGTGCATCGGTCCGCCGCAGGGTCCGGTTGATCTTGGAGCCTCTTTCCGTTTATGAGGGAACCAGACGCAAGGACCCGGTGCAATCCCGGGTGGCTCTTCCGGCCGCTCATCCGCCGGATCATCCTCTGATAAACTCTGTATGACAATCGGACCAACTCTATGGAGACAATCCGGTGCAGGGTATTGGACCGCGTATGATTTTAACATCCAAGTGCCGGGACCGGTGGCCCTCTAAGTCCGTGGTGCCATGCTGAGGGGGCCTTTTCCGTTTGGGGCCGGGTGTCGTTCGCATGCCGATCTGAAACGCGCAGTGACACCGCACGTCGTGGTGTCTGCCGCAAACCCATCATATTTTGCATGAACGGAAAGGGGCCTCATTTGCCTGGCACGCCACGCATGGTCAAGATCGCCTACGTCACCGACCGCACCTTCCTGAAGCCGACGCTCCTATCTGTCTGGAGCCTGCTGCAGCATCTGCAGGGGGCTGCTGAACTGCACTTCTGGGGCGATGGCCTCTCCCCTGAAGACTGGGCGGATGTCGAGGCGGTCACTGCCGGACACGCGGGGCTCACCTTGGTCTGCAAAGATATCGGCAGCGGATACCTGGAGGGGGCGCATGGACCGACGGATTACATCACCGCAGCCACGATGGGACGCCTGTTCATCCCGCGGCTGATCGATGGATATGTCCTCTACATCGACGGTGACACGCTGGTCACCGGTGACGTCGGACCCCTGTTCCAGATCGAAATGGACGACGCCTATGCGGGCGTGGTGCGCGACTATCACATCACGCATTGGCTATCCGAGCCGGAAAAGACGACGGCGGACCGGGATGCACGGCTGGCGGAGATCCGGCAGTTCATGGGCCCCGCGCGAGTCGAGGACTACTTCAACGCAGGCATCCTCTTGCTCAACTGTGACGCGCTTCGAGCGCATCCCGCCCTGTTGGCACAGATGGAAGACGTCGCCGCGGCCTCGGCCCGCACCCATGGGGACCAGGATCATCTGAATGCCCTATTCGGGACCGACGTGATGCAGCTTGATCCGGCGTGGAACGCCTCCTGGGGGCGCATCCGCCGACACAGGGGCATGCTGGCCCGATCGGGATTGGTCACCGCAGGAGGGGTGCCCGGCAGTCCGGCGATCCTACACTATCACGGACCAAAAAAACCTTGGCGGGATCGTCGGTGGGATGCCTGGTCGTCGCGTGGCCGGGCAACGCTGAGCTATCGGCGTGCCATGCACCGCTTCGTGCAGCAGTATCCGCATCTGAAGCCTCTCTGAAACACGGTTAGGATGGCTTGCCGCCGCCTTGCAGGATCAAATCACTTCGGGAATTCGCGTGACATGTCCGAGCACCATCAGTCCATAGCCGAAACCAACCAACGCGCGCTTCTGGTCGGACACTTTTCGACCGTTGGTGACGTGGAGGTGCTGCGACAGACGGAACGTCAGCTGCAGGCACTGGGAATGGCCTATGACGTCACGCCCTATACCGACGCGCGCGAGGCGGTCGACAGCACCTGGCTGAACCGCTTCACTTTGGACCCTGCGCGCTATTCGCACCTGTTCGTCATCTGCGGTCCGTTTACCCCGGCGATGGCCGTGCAGCATGAAAGCATCTTTGATCGCTTCAAGCACTGCGTTCATATCGGGGTCAACCTGACGATGGTCGAACCGCTCGCGACCTTCAATCCATTCGAGGTCCTGCTGGAACGGGACAGTGACAGAACCGTGCGCGCAGACCTGAGCTTCCGCGAAGCGCCGTCCCGCGTTCCTGTCATCGGGCTGTGCCTGACCGGGTTCCAACGCGAGTATGGCGATCGCCACCGGGGCGCGTTGGCCGAGGAGAAGCTGCGCCGGCTGATCAAAAACTCGGGGGCGGCGGTCATCGAGATGGACACCTCCGTGCCTGCAGCCATGAACCGTTTCGGCCTGTCGAACGCGGCACAGTTCGAATCCATCTGCGCACGTCTCGATGCCATGCTGACAACACGGCTGCATGGCATGGTGCTGGCCCTGAAGAACGGCATACCAACCATCGCCATCGACCCCGTTGCCGGCGGCGACAAGGTGACCCGCCAGGCACATAAGCTGGGTTGGCGCGAGGTCTTCGAGCCGGATCAGGTCAGCGACGACGATCTTCTGGCGGCATTGACGCGGTGCCTGTCGGAGGCCGGACGTGCCGATGCGGGTCTCGTTCGGGACAGGGCCATCGCATCTCTGGATGGTTTCGACGAGGAATTGGCCATGGCGCTGCAGGCTCGCCCCGACCTTGGATTGCGCGATGACCTGATACCGAAGGTCGGGATGGTTCTTGGATTACGGAAACGGTTCAAGGCATGGAAACGGCGCCGGCGCGCTCAAAACCGCGTGTGAGAAGACACTTGTTTCGCAAATAAGCAGTTCAACCAACAATTATCGTCAATTTTGGCTCGACATTTTCCGCTCTGCTTCGTCTGAACGGTCGTCGGGCGGCGGCCCCCTGGACCAGACGGATCTTAACGGCCGCTATAGGTCAACTGCTCGTACTGCACCTGCATTCGCTGCGGCTGTTACGAGTGTCGGTGATGGGCCTCTCGCGTCAATGTCCGGTCGCGTGCGCCATTGTGGCCACTCGGAATACGCCCGACTTCGAAGGCAGTAAGGTAGACCTGATCAACCCCTGGAATGCAGAATGAATCCCGTTGAATTTGAACAGGCCATCTTCGAACTGGCAGAGCGACCCTCCGATCCTGCCGAGTTTCCTTGTGCCTTTTTGAGGGCATTGCGGAAACCAGGACACGAGCATCAGGCGGCTTCGCAGCAGGGCGACCACTGAACCAGAGTTTGCGGGGCCGGGGGGCGCCGTCCTCCAAACGAACACCATCAACTTGCTAGCCTGCGCGCGTGGCACCGGTGCTGAGCCGTTGCCGGCTTTCACAGCCAGTTCCCTCACACTTACGCGCAGCCCAGGTTCATAATATGCGCCGTTCCTGCCCCATTGGGACCTTGCTTGCATTTAACTTCAAGTTCACTGCCATTGCCGCGACACAGCGCACGATGTCCGCCTGTCGGGCGCAGCCGGTCTTTGCATAGATGCTCTTGAGCTGCGTCCTGACGGTATCCGGCGACGCGCAGGAAAAACTGGAGGATTGGCGTAGGCACTACAACAAGGACCGACCCCACAGCGCGATTGGATATAACGTCCCGGTTGCCCTGCATTATCCCGGCGGCGCAGCCAGCCCGTCGCCATGACCAAGCCGGAAAACTCCAGCATCCGGCAGTCCAAGGTTGGGGAGCAGCAAAAGTGCGGGCAGACCCTCGTTATGATCGAGGGTCCCACGGGGGGCAGGTCACTGCTCGCAGGACATTGCCGCTGCTGCCCGGCAGGACCGCCCCAAGCCGGATTGAGGTGGCACGGCTGGCTGGCATTGGCTATCCCCTGTCAGACATATCCTGAATGGCGAGGAGAGAACCATGAAGCCGATGACCAAGACCGAGTTGCTTGCGTCTCTGGCTGAGAAGTCAGGCCTTCAGAAGAAGGACGTTGGAGCGGTCCTCGATGCACTCTCCGAACTCGCGACCTCAACCGTGGTGGAGGGCGGTGCCCTGACGCTTCCCGGCCTCGGCAAACTTGCATGCCGCGACCGTCCCGAGCGCCAGGTTCGCAATCCATCGACGGGCGAGGCCATGACAAAATCCGCCGATCGGGTGGTGAAGTTCACGGTGGCCAAGGCGCTGAAGGACAGCGTCAATACCTGATGGCTGCCGATCCGGGGAATGGGTCGCGTAGGTGACGCGAACCAGGTGACGCGGCCTTGGTCAAGATCGACATTTGCCTGTGGTCGCGCTCACGTCAGGCTGCGGGGGACCCATCTCGGACGGTGCGCATCTCACTCTGGATAGATTGATCCGGCATCAGGGTGACCACCCGCCTCTCCATTCCCTGGTCGCGGGTGGCACTGGCCGCGACAGAGGGGACGCCTTTGCTGCTTCCGCTCAGCACGGCTTTGCAGCGGCCAGCCACTCGTCGAGCTTTGACAAGCGGCGGCGCCCTGAGGTGTTTTTGACGGCGATGGCCACGGCCCTCTTCTGCCCCACCAGCACGACCAGCTTCCTGCCGCGGGTGACGCCGGTGTAGATGAGGTTGCGCTGCAGCATGGCGTAATGCTGGGTCATCACCGGAATGACCACCGCTGGATACTCCGAGCCCTGGCTCTTGTGGATGGTCGCGGCGTAAGCTGGCACAAGCGTGTCCAGTTCCCCAAAGGCGAAGACGACCGTGCGGCCGTCGAAGTTGACGGCCACCTCGCCTTCATTCAGATCGACGTCCCCGACCATGCCGATGTCTCAGTTATAGACCTCTCAGTCGTAGTCATTCTCGATCTGCATGACCTTGTCGCCGAGGGAAAAGGTCCACCCGAACCGCTCGACCTTTTTGTCGCCTGCCGGGTTCAGGACGGCCTGCAGTTCGATGTTGAGCGACCGGGCGCCCACACCGCCCCGGTTCATCGGGCAAAGGACCTGGATGTCCCTGATCGGATCGAGGCCGAACGGGCGCGGGATGTGTTTGCTGACAAGTTCCACAATGCGCTGTACGGCCTGCTCCGGATCCGCCGCCGGCACAAAGTAGACGTCAGCCTCTGCGTCTGGTGGTGTGAGATCCGGTATCGGCATCGTCGAAGACCAGTAAAAGCGCATTGCCGCCCAGTTCCCGCACCTAATGCCTGTGAGCATGACAAGTTGATAGGGGAGGTTTCCCGCGATGTGCCCCTAAACGGCTTGCATCCCAATTTTTAGGCACGACTAGAATTGGTCATCCGAATGGGGCTCTAGGAGAGTACCGTCGTTATAAAGTCATGTTAAGGGTGCATTTAATTGGTAAATACTCGCAGCACGAGTATGACACCTCGCGATGTCGACGGGATCATGATCCGGCTGCCGTATCCAGAAGAGGCGAAGAGGAAGATGTAATGGACGGGGCTATGCTGACGTTCGAGGGTGTTGCCAGGCTGGCAGGCCGCGTGGAGGCTTCTGAGGACTACTTTGAGTTTCGCACGCATGCGGCCCTGAGCAATGCACAGCTCAATGAGCTTCATCGCGCCACGATCGAAATCGATGGGAGGACCGAAGGCGTACTTGTCGAGAGTACGGATTGGCTGAACCACGCATCCGATCAAAGCCAAGTACCGAACGGCCTTCGGCTAACATTGCGCCGCAATATCCCGACTATCGTCTCCCTCGAGGACGCCGAGTACTAGGGTGATCTTCTGATAGATCTCCAGCGAAAGCCCTTAGAGCCAGCAAAATGCGTCTACTGCCGGGACCAGCCCGCGGAAGATCGCCGCCAAGGATACAGCGAGCATGATGGTAGCCTGTTGGGATGCCACTCAGAACTGACCCAGCAGCAGTAGCTTGAGCAGTAAATAATAGCACACCTTAGGGGTGACAAACTCTACCCGAAAGGACATGTTTTTACCTCATACAAAAGGAGGCTATTGTCCCGTTGTTTCGTGTCCGGAGTTGGTAGTAATGATCAAGAATGAGCCTCATGCAATCTATCTGCCGGTGATCAGCCGGAACGATTGGACCCTCATTTCACAGGCTCTTTCTGCATACGGGCACAACCGTGAGTATCAAGGACTTATTCAAAAGCTGACCCGGCAGATAGGCGACGTTGAAATGACCTCTCCCCAGGGAACACTGACCAGGAAGCGGAACGTCCGCTAACGGACAAATCCTTCCGCCGAATATTCTGACGGCTGACGCCCGACGCGTAAGGTTTCCATGGGTTGCCATTCCTGCAACGGCCGTCGCTCTTCGGCCTCAAACGAGAACCAGAACCCACCGCCAGGTCCCTGATCAAAGCGCCGGCTGATCCCGACGTTCGACAGGGCACAATAAAGAAGCGTCCCGACACCGCCGTGTCCGACAAACAAGACGTCACCCTCTTGCGAGACGGCAAGGCAAGCCTCAACCGCGGCAACGATACGACACTGGGCATCGATGGCTCGTTCCCATCCACGTACGTCTTTAAACGGATTGGCAAAGAATTGGTCTGCCACCCTCTCGAACTCCTTGGGAGGCAGGAAGCCAGTGGCGGTGCGATCATTTTCGTGCATCTGCGGATCAACCTCAAGTTCCAGGCCCAGGGCGGCAGCCAGAGGCAGCGCCGTCTCCAGCGCTTTCACTTCGTCACTGCTGATCACTTTACCGGTCTGTTGTAGGACCTCAGGTCGTGCGGCCAGTGCGGAGACCCGAGCACGCCCAATGGAATTCAGTGACCATTGGCGGACATCCTTTGTGGGCTCGATAAGAACTTGAGGATGCGTCAGGTAGCGAACAGTTCGCGCCATGCCAAACCTTTTGAGAAGATCTGCCGAGTTCGACTTTCGAGGTACGCCGTCGCCCCGTCAACGCCAGAGTTCAGATGCACATCTGAGCGTCGTACGCTGGTCATCAACATGACGCAGTTAACTCATCTCTCTTTTCGCCATTTCGTCGTAATCACTCGGCTTGGGCGCGACGTTTGCGATGTCCTTCCCGGTCAGATCACTTTGCTGCGGATGAATGAGGAGATCTGCTCGAACGCAATGACAACCACCAGAATGACGAGGATGATCGCACAGGCCTCGTCGAAGTTGAACAGGCGCATGGCGGTGGACAGCTCGACCCCGATCCCGCCCGCGCCAACCAACCCGAGCGTCACAGCAGACCGGATCGCCTTTTCTACCGAGTAAAGGCTGGTCGCTGTGATCGAGGCCAGCGTTTCAGGTACGATCGCCCCCAGGATCACCGACAGCCGCCCCGCCCCGGTTGAGGTCAGCGCCTCGGCCGGGCCCGGCTTGACCTCTTCGATGCGTTCGGAAAAGAAGCGCGCGCAGAACCCGATCGTGTCGATGATGATCGCCAGGATCCCGGCAAGCGGCCCCAGTCCCACGGCCACGACAAAGATCAGTGCCCAGATCAGGTCAGGAATGGTGCGCATCGTGGCGATGATCAGCCGGGTGATGGTGCGCACGACCGGATGGGGTGTCATGTTGGACGAGGCCAGCAGCGCGAAGGGCAGGCTGAGGATCACGCCGAAGGCGACACCCACCACCGCCATGTTCATCGTTTCCAGCATCGACCAGGCGATCACGTCCAGTTTCGAAAAGTCCGGCGGAAAGGCCAGTGACACGAACCGCCACAAGTTGAACATGCCGCGCCACAGCCGCTGCGGCGTGATATCGGCAGACATGAGGCCCTGGATGAAGAAGGCCGCAAAGGCGAGGATCACGATCCACGTCACGGCTGAAGGGGCGGCAAAGCGGGGGGGCAAGGCGGGCTTAGACTTGCTGTCGATGGGGGGCATGCGTTGGTCCGTTCGTCCGGAAGGGTCAGGCATGGGCAAGATCGGCGGTCACCGTCCCGGCTGGTTGGTCGACGCGCACCGCGCCATGGTAGAGACCGTCCAGCTCGGCGCGAGGCAGGTCGTCGGCCGCGCCGTCCACGACGATGCGCCCGGCCTTCATGCCGATGATCCGCTGACCGAACTCGGTTGCCAGATCCAGCTGGTGCAGGGTGCACAGTACGGTCAGCCCCTCCTCCGAGACGATACGGAACAACAGTTCAAGCACTTCGCGTCCGGCCTTGGGATCCAGGCTGGCAATCGGCTCGTCCGCCACCACGATCGAAGGCGCCTGCATCAGCATTCTCGCGATGGCCACCCGCTGCTGCTGGCCACCTGAGATTTCCGAAGGACGCGCCGCTGCCTTATCGGCCAAGCCGACACGCTCAAGGCAGGTCATCGCGCGGTCCCGGTCCTCGGCCGAGGCAAAGGCCGACCAGGTCCGCAACAGCCCATGTCGGTTGCGGCCAAGGGCTCCGAACAGCACGTTCTGAAAGACGCTGACATTTGGGACCAGGTTGAAGTGCTGAAACACATAGCCGACCTGATGGCGCACGGCGCGCAGCCCCGCGCCCTTCAGTGTGGAGATTTCAGTGCCCAAGATGGTGATCGTGCCACCATCATGCGGGGTCAGGCGATTCAGGCATCGCAGTAACGTGGATTTCCCACAGCCATTGGCACCCAGCAGCACGACCCCCTCGCCCGGCGCGACCGACAGATTGATCCCGCGCAGCACATGGACATCGCCATATCTCTTGTGCAGGTCGTGGATCTCGATCGCGGGGGGCAAGGGGGCCACTGTCACGCTTACTGCTCCAGCTGGATGCCGGCCGCGGCATAGGCGTCGCGGACGATATCGTAATCGGCCGCCGTCGTCTCGAAGCTGAGGCTGGCGTCGTTGTCCAGGAACTTGTCCTCATTGCGCGGCGTCTCGATCAGCGCGGTCCACAGCTCGTCGGAATTCTCGGACAGCACTTCGCGCAGGGCCGACTTGCATTCATCGTCCAGCGTTCCGCGCATGATGATCGGATCGCCTGGCAGGATGCCGCTTTCAGCGATCACGCGGTATTCGCCCTCTGGGTCCAGTTGCATGATGTTGTCCATCTCGCGGTTGCCACCGCCCATGGCATCGACATCGCCATTGACCAGCACGGCGACCTGCGCATCGGCGGCCATCACGATCTCCAGATCGCGGTCGATGTCCAAGCCAGCCTCGACCAGCATCTGGCTGGGAAAAATGTGACCCGAAGTCGAGCCGACATCCTTGAGCGCCACCGTCTTGCCGCGCAAATCGGACAGTGTCTGCACGTCACTGTCCGCCTTCACGTAAAAGCTGCTGCCGTATTGCGGGCGTGCGATCGAGAACAGTATCTCGATATCGGGCTGACGTTCGGCGAACAGCACGAACTCCGACGGGCCCGCAAAGACCAGATCGACCTCGTCAAACTGCAGGGCGGTGCCGGCGGCAGTACGGTTGGATAGGCCGAACATTTCCAGTTCGACACCCGACACTTCGGCGAATTTTTCTCCGAAGGGCCCGAAGGCTTCCGCCAGACCACCCATTCCTTCGATGCCGGTATCGGCCATGCGCAAGCTGGCGGGGCAGACATCGGCCGCGGATTGCGCATGCACCGGCAAGGCACTCGCGACTATGGTCGAAAGAAAGGCCAGAGCAGTCATTGGTTTCGTCGTCATGATGATCTCCTGTGTGGTGCGACACGGGATGCGCCGTTAACTGTCGGGTCGGTCTGCATGACGGGTGTGACGAAAGGACGACTACGGCGCGACAATCGGATGACAGTTTCTCGTCGGTCCGGACATCATGGCCTTGCTCTGCCCCTGAGGACTGGACCGTTGCAAACCTGAGTTTTCGGCCGATCATCCTTGGCTAGAGGAGGAGTTGCCGGAAGAAGAATGGTAAGCGGTCGCTGGCCCCCACTGTCGACTTAGCTTGACGGCTTGAAGTTCCACGGTAGCAGGTCATCGAGGCGGCTTTGTGGATGGCCGGTGGCGATCGCCGTGAGGGTGGCCTTCAGATAGGCAAAGGGCTCAATGCCGTTGATCTTGCAGGTCTCGATCAACGAGGCGATGCGGCCCCAGGCAACGCCGCCTTCGTCGTGACCTGCGAAGAGCGCATTCTTGCGATTGAGGGTGATGGGGCGGATCAGATTTTCGACCCTGTTGGAGTCGATCTCGATGCGCCCGTCGGTCAGGAAAGCTTGCAGCCCTTCCCAGTGGTTATGGATATAGGTGAGTTTTTCGCCCAACCGGGATTTGGTGGAGATCTTTCGGCGTTGCGCCTGCAGCCAGCCGCCGAAGGCGGCCACCAGCGGTGCGGTGCGGGCTTGGCGGGCCGAGAGGCGCTGGCCGGGCGAGACACCGCGGATGTCGGCCTCGACGGCGTAGAACTCGGCGATGCGGCGCAGCCCCTCAGCAGCGATCTCGGAGTCATCGCGGTCGAAGACTTCCTTCAGTTTGCGCCTTGCATGCGCCCAGCAATGCGCGACCCGAATGGGGGCACCGCCCTTGCGGATCGGTTTGGTCAGCCGGTTATAGCCTGTGTAACCATCGATTTGCAGAATGCCATCGAAGCCTGTCAGGAAGGTCTCGGCATTCTCGCCTGCGCGGCCGGGGGCATAAAAGTAGACCACGCCGGGCGGGTCCTCGCCGCCCCACGGCCGGTCATCGCGCGCCAGTGTCCAGAGATATCCGGTCTTTGTGGTCCCACGCCCCGGGTCCAGCACCGGGGCCGTTGTTTCGTCCATGAACAGCTTGCCCGACCGTTTGAGATGCTCGGCCAGCCGGTCCACCACCGGCATCAGATGGAACGCGGCCTTGCCCACCCAATCGGCCAGAACGGCGCGGTGCAGATCAAGGCCCGCCCGCGCCAGGATCTGGCTCTGTCTATACAACGGCAGATGGTCCGCATACTTGCTGACCAGCACATGGGCGAGCGTCGCCTCGGTTGGCAGCCCGCCCGTGATCAGGCGGGAAGGTGCTGATGCCTGAGTGACGCCGTCGGTGCAGGACCGGCAGGCATATTTCGGGCGGACGGTGACGATGACGCGCAGCTGGGCAGGCACGATGTCCAGCCGCTCGCTGCGGTCTTCACCGATCTTGTGCATGATGCCGCAGCCGCAGGGGCAGATCAGGCTGGCGGGCTCGATGACCTCTTCGATACGCGGCAGTGCAGCCGGTAGGTTGCCGATATTGCGCTTCGGCGCGGGCCTGGTCGCCCCCTTGTCCGTCCTGGTGGCCTGCGTTTCCCTCGAAGCCTCGACCTCGGCCAACGCAATGGACAGGTCCTCGAAAGCCAGCTGCCGCTCATCCTCGGTCAGCTTTTCCGACCGCTTGCCATGCAGGGCATGGTTCAGCTCGGCGATCAGATGCTCCTGGCGTCTGGTGATGTCCTTGAGAGCCGCCACCTCTTCCAGCAACGCCTGAACCGCCGCGCGCTGCGCGTTGGGAATGGCGGAAAGATCGAGAACAGAGGCTGCGAACATGCTCTGATTTTATCAAGGATCTCCGGCAAAAACATGGAAAATCAGGCAACTGATTCATTCTGCCGCAGCAGGGGGGCGGGTTTCCAGAGCTTTGACCTTGCGCCAGTCGAGCCCGGCAAACAGCGCCTCAAACTGGGCATGGTTTAGCGCCATGATCCCGTCCTTGATGGCCGGCCAGGTAAAGGTTGTATCCTCCAGCCGCTTGTAAGCCATTACCAGACCGGTGCCGTCCCAATACAAAAGCTTCAGCCTGTCCGCCCGGCGCGAGCGGAACACGAACACCGTGCCGGTGAACGGATCCTTGCGCAGCACCGACGACACCAGTGCAGCCAGGCCATCATGCCCCTTGCGGAAATCGACGGGTTTGGTCGCAACCATGATCCTCACGCGGTTGGAGGGGAAGATCATGGGGTAGCCGCCAGGGCGCGCACGACCATGGCAATCCGCTCCGCCGAGGCCCCGACTTCCAGACGGATCACCACCGCGCCCGCGACGATCTCCGGCCGGGCCACGGCACCGACATCGGCCCGCGGCGCATCTTCAGCGGGGCCGAGCAACAGCGCCGCAAACTCCACCGGATCTTCAGGAGCAGGCAGCACCAGTCGCCCTTTCCGCGCCAGCGTCCGCCAAGAAGAGACATGGTTCGCCGGCACCCCGTGCCGCCGCGCAACGGTATTCACGGTCACGCCCGGCATCAGCGTCTCCGCCACAATCCGCGCCTTTACCTCATCCGGCCACTTCCGGTTCCGACGGCCGCGGCCGCCACCCGGGAGAAGCTCCAATGCAGACTCCATGGAGAAACTCCGTCCCAACAATCATCACGGTCCAATGAACCGATCAGAATGCCGCGCGGAAGGTGGGGGGCAGAGAACGCTTACGAAGAATGGACTTCAATCCAAGATGGTCAGAGCGATACGCTTGGCTGCAACGGGCAACTAGATATCTCGGCCCATGCCATCTCACCCCACTGAGCACTGAACCGGGGCGCCCTATCCTGTCTGTCTCGTCCCTGGCGGGCAGGCGCGGACCCAAAATCGCATCCGGCTGTCCAGTTGCACGCTGAAACGACCTTGGGAGTGAAGGCCCGCGACCACAGCACGCCCGTGAGAGACGTCGACGATCGAGGAACAACAGCAGGGTGCGGCCTGAGTGATATGGTGCGTCTGACCATTCCTCGTAGACGATTTCACAAAGATCACCGCAGAGGTAATGCGAGCAAGACTTAGGGGCATTTGGACAAGCCAAACGCCCCTAGCATTCATCTTGCTGCTTCCTGCGATAGGCAGGCCTCCCTCCGGGGAACCGCGGTTTTCCCGACGCATTGCAGTCCATCATCAGCGTGATCGACGCCGCCAGAATCAATGAGTCGGGCCGCAGGGATCCGGTTCCACACCCGCCAAAGCCGTGCGTGACCTACGGCGCCGAGACTGAACCGGCGCATCAGGCTTTTCCTGGCCGCGACCAAGGCGAGGACCTCACGCGCTCAGCAATAGATAGTCCTGTTCAAAGGTAAGGTCGGCAATCGTGACATCTTCGCCTCGCACAACGATCACATCGTCACGACCGCAGGGGTCGTTCAGACGAACAAAAACCTTGTTTCCTGCCTGCCGGATGGCTGCCAATTGCACGTCCTCGCCCAGGGCGATGACATCCTGCCCGACCTCATAGTCCCAGATTGTCGATCGCTCGCGGACGCCGTTCAGGGCCTCGAAGCCGAAATAGAACGTATCGGCCCCTGCCCCACCCGTCATGAAGTCGTTGTTGCCTGCGCCCGAGATGAACAGGTCATCTCCGTCCGTCCCGACCAGTTTGTCTCGACCGTCAGTACCCATCACAATGTTCAACGGCGGCGCCTCATCGATAACGCCATCCTCTCGGTAGAGGAGGTTCTGAATGCGGTCATCGCCCCCATAGGCCTCATCAGCCTGATCGTATGCGGTTTCCGGGTTGCCAAAGTTACTTGCCAGGTATTCCGCAAAGGCGTCCTGTTCGGTGCCGTTCGCCGTGAAACTTGCGGCCCCGTCCCGGGTGTCATCAGCCACGCCGTCATCGTCCAGGTCGGCCAAGTTGACCCGCTCGATGCCAGCCCCCGTCGGGAAGGGATAGCCGTCGCCACCATCGGCCAAGAAGCCGAGGGTCACAACGCGCACCTGACCTTCGGGATTGCCGACCAAATCGCCGCCCCGCACCAACACGTCCAGGTCGTTGCCGTCCTGATCGGTGATGGCTGCGCTGACAATCCGGGAGCCAGCCGGCTGCGCCGGATCAAAGCTGAACTGGATGCCGGACACCTGCGCGAACTGGCCCGCAGCTTCTGGCGCGGCCGCGACAGCATATTCCAGAACCTCGACGAGTTCCGCCCGGCTCATCGTCAGCAGCGTCAGATCGTTGTTGAAGGCCAATGCAGTCTGGATGTCGGCCTGACTGATCCCACCCTCGGGCTTGATCAGATTGCCTGCGCTGTCGCGCAGTTCTCCGGTGGGCTGGCGCTGGAAATCAGTGCCACCTGCCGGAACAACGACCTCGCCGATCGAAGCGCGAATGCCGCCCCCGTTCTTGATCGAGACAGTGACTGTCTCGTCATATTGCTGCGCATAGGCGAGATTGGCATCCGCCGTCAGGTTCCCAAGGTTGGTCTCCTGGGTCCGCACCCCATCGGGATTGCCGTCCATCGCCACGCCCGAACGATTGCCGTTGAGGTAGACATTCGAAACGCCAAAGACATTGCTCTCGGTCGCCACGATCTGGTTCTCGATCGCATCGGCGATGGCCTGGAGCTCAGGATCGACGAGGTCTTCAGCATTCAGATCAGCCACGCCTTGGGCGTCGGTCGCATAAGCGCCCGACACCTCGGGGTCATAGCTTTCGGCAATGACATTGCCGTCCTGGTCGAAATCCACCACCAGCCGTCCAACGTACTTGTAGTTTCCGTCCGTGTTGACCACGGCGGTCACGCCGCCATCAGCGTTGGTCACGAACTGAGGATAAGTGCCTTGGGAAACATCGCCGTCAATGGGGCGGTCATTCTCATCCAGCAGTCGCGTGTTCGAGCCTCCGGCGATGACCACGTCGACGCCCGACAAGCGCGATGCCAATTCCATCTCTATGCTCAGGACCTGCATATGAGCTTTGAGAATCACCTTGTTCAAACCCGGGTTTTCGGCGAGCAAAGCATCCACTTCGGTCTGGATCACGCTGGCCAGCGCATCAAGTTCGGTGGCGGTGGGTGTGGTGCCTGCCCAGACCGGCGCGACAGTCACGCCCCCTGAGGAGGAGATGCTTGCCAGTGTGGGCGTGGTTGCGCCCACAATACCAATCAGCTCTCCGCCGCGCTCGGCGACCACGGAGGAGGTCACCGAGTTCGCCATTGCCTGTTGGCGGCCCTCCACGAAGAGCGGTGCCAGAGCGGGATCTGTTGTCACGTCCAGATTGGCAGAAAGATAGGGCATGTTTGTGCCAGTGAAGTCCTGCCCCTCCAGCGAGGTGCCCGCCAACGCATCAAAGTTGCCCGGGGCCGAGCCGTCAATCAGCGCCGCCAGTGCCTCGGTGCCCTTGTCGAACTCATGGTTGCCCAAGGTGATCGCGGCAAAGCCCAGTTCATTCTGGATCTGGATGTCGGCAATTCCACCCGATCCGAAGACCGCTTGCGAGGCGTCGAAGAACACCCCTGGGATAAACGCATCCCCAGAGGACAGACGAATGGTGTTGTCGGCGATGCCGTCATTTCCCAGATCCTGTGCTTCGAGCGCATTCATGACTGCTGAAGCGTTCGGCGCATAAAGGGTGGACGAGCCGTTCCCTTCCTGGTCGGCGAGGTGCAGAATTTCCAGTGTATACGTCATTGGCGAGATGCCGAAATCGAGCCCCACCACAATTGGATCGTGGTCAGACGAGCGATAGGCGTCGGGTGTGAACAGCGACGGGTCGCGCCCGAAATCGAGGTTGTAGTCCAGTGCGTCGGCTTCGTCGGCATTGATATTCCAGTAAGCCGCGCCCGTCACTTTTTCCATCAGCGAGGCGTTGGCCAGCGCATAGTCCAACGTGCCGGTCAGGCCGTCAAAGACATAGCTGTTACTGTCAGGATCGAAATGCGCGCCGAGGTCTGTCAGGTCATCCGCGGTTCCCAGGATGCCGTCAGAGCCTGCGCGCAGCGCGGTGATCGCATCCTCCATCCGGTAAGCGTTCAGATCACCCAACACCAGCACGTCATCTTCACCCGTACCGGTGGGATCATTGGCAATCCAATCAGCCAGTGCCTCCGCCGCCGCGGTACGGACGTTTGCATTGGCCCCTTGCCCGTCGCCCGTGTCCGCATCGCCATCGACAACGGAGCCCTTTGATTTCAGGTGATTGATCACGGCCGTGAAGCTCTCGCCGCTTTCCTTCTCGGTGAAGGTCTGGGCAAGAGAGGCGCGTTGCGTTTCTACCGTCTGGAACCGAACGTCCACGGTCTCGTCCAGCAGCGCAAAATTGCCATTCAACTCGACCGTCTCGGTGTCATAGAGGAAAGCGAGCTTGATTGCGTCGCCTTCCAGCGCACCACCCTTGGCGCCTTCGATCGGGCCGGTTTCGACAAAAGCCCAGGTGCCGCCCGCCGCGTTCAGCGCCGAGGTCAGTGCGACCAGTGACGTCGAGCCCATCGGATCGTTCTCGATCTCGGTAAGGCCCACCACGTCAGCGTCCAACGCGTTGATGGCAGCGACCAGCTTGGCCTCCTGCCGATCGAATTCGGCCTCATTGTTGGCCCCTCGCGGCGACAGGTTGCCGGCCGGTCCCGTACTGCCTGCCAGGGTGGTGAAATAGTTCAGGACATTGAAGCCTGCGACCTTCAGCGTTCCGCCCACGTCTTCAGGCTCGGCCGGGCGGGGGTTTTTCTGGATCAGCGTGCCTTCGGTCGGCAAGTGCATACGATACTCGGGTTCTTCACTGCTGGCGGCACTGTCTTCAGAAAAGCTGAGAACGCCCGCCAATCCCTCGTAAGCATCCCCCATGCGGATGCTGTCATCCGCGTCCAAAATGCCGTCATCTCCCAGGAAAGGGACAAGGATGTCAGCGGGGTTCTGCAGGCCAGTTCCGTCATCGATCATCAACGAACGCGAGGCAACCTCTTTCAGGAAGTCTCCATAGCCATCAACACTGGGGGCATTGGTTTGGGTATAAGTCTCGATGCGCCCGTCCGAGGTCAGGCGGATGGTGCCGAAACGATCCAGTTGAAAGAGCTCACTGACGGTCATCTCTTGTGCCACGCTGACGCGCATGCCCTCGTAGGCCTCCAAATTGGCGACGTAATCACCATCAGCATCGCGAAGGACGGTCGCTGTCGGGAAAACAATCTCAGCCGCATCAGGGAGCGCATGTCCGCTGCTCTCCACGGCTACGGAGGCCGCGGCAATGCGGGTCTCACCGCCAGTTTCGCCCACTGTTCCTTCAACGGTCACGAGATCGCCGACAGCCACGGGGACCGATGAGGCCACGAAGATGCCCTCGGACGAAAAGGCGTCGGTGTCGGCGTCGCTTTCCTCTTCCTGAATATAGTACCCGCCGAGGCCCGGCATCAGCTGGGTGACAACCGCCTGTACGCGGACTGCTTGACCCAGCAACGGGCTTTCGTCGGCAGCACCAGGCACCCCGACCAAGGTTTCATCACCCAGATTTGTCGATCCCTGCACCGTGTGGATCCGGACATCCTGATAGCTGTCCGAAGGGATCTCATAGGTACCAGCAGTAGGCTGGTTCACGGCGGGATCGTTGTTGAAGTTGGCGAAGCGAAAATCTGCGGCTTGGTCGGTATCGACGCCATTCTCAACGCGAATCGCTCCAGCGGGCAGAAAACTTCCGTCAGGCCCCACCACGGGAGCGCCAAGATGAAACGAGGATGCGGCCTCGCCATCACTGATACCCACCGCGTCGACCGCCACCTCCGCACCCGTCACAGCGTTTCCGGTCAACGAGGCGGTTTCAACTAGGCCAAGCGTATAACTGGAATTCTCGATGAAGTCGTTCGCGACAAGAGCGTTCGGCGTGACGCCATAGGTCGCTTGGACCAGCTCATTACCTACCAGGAAAAAGCCGTTATCGCCGACCTTATGGTCAGCCGTGAAATCGATGCGAGCGTCGATCTGCCCATTTTGGGCAATGGCATCGGATTCAATGACGACAAGGCTCAGGCCCTCCAGTGATTGACCTGGCTCACCGAAAAGCTCGACGAACTCGGTATCGGTCCCCGTGGTCGATCCGAGGATCTTATTGATGACCAGAGGTTGAGCAGATACATAGCCCGCCACCGGGAACGGCGTGGCCGCTGCAGCATTGGACGCCGTACCATCCAGCGCATCCGCGCCGGAGAAGCGCCATTCAGTGGGGTCGAAGACCGGGTTCGGCCCGGAACCCGGCAAGCGCGCTGCCCATCCGTCCAGGTAATCCCAAGCGGTTCCGGTGCCATCAATATCGGGCTGGCCGAACAGGTCCACGACCTCGCCGTTCAGGAACAGTTCGATCGCATCATCGCCGTTGATCGCTGTCGCGGCAATATTCACGAAGTCGGGGGCGAAGCCGAAATAGCTGCTGAAAGCCTCGGTTTCATTGGACAGATACAGATAGCTGCCTCGTGCAGCGGGTGCTGCCGGAAAGGTAAATTCTTCTCCGTTCGAACCACCGCCATTGTTGGCTGATCCAACACCGTAGATGGAAAGGTCGGCGATATCGGCGCTTGCGTAAAGCTCGATCGCCTTGGGTAGCCCACCCGGAAGGGGACCGTCGATGATGCCCGTGATCACAAGATTTGACATGGCTTGCGCGCCCCTTCAGAGGAAAATTCCTATTCTTGATAGGCTCCAGTCGCATCAGTTTCCTGACAGCGCGTTAACCATTTTGTAATATTCCCGTTACGCCCGGTGCGAAATTGCGGACCTCACAAAAGTAATCGGCAGGTCAGCGTTGGCCACAGGAACGGGCCTAGGTCCAGCGTTCAGTTCCTGAGATCGGACGTCTGCTCTTCCGGTAATCGTCAGTCAAAAGGCGGCAAATTCCACTCTGATGTGCCCGAAGTTCTGAAAGCGCCTTAACTGCTCTGCCTTTTCATTGTCCTCCTCAGCTTCCTTCGACAGACGGTCGGTCACCATCCGATTGAAGGCACCTGCACGTGCAACGAGCTCGGCAATCTCGGCATGAAGGGCCTCTGCCTCTTCCCGTTCCTGTGAGGTGTACGGCCGGGCATCCTCGTCGAGGAGCCTGCGCTCCTGATAGGCGGCCTGCTCCACGGCACTCTTGACCCGCATCCTCATGGAGCGCCCGGCAGAGGTTTCATCAATCAAAAAACGTCCCCTCTCGTGACCTTCGATATTACTCCGTCGCAGTCGGCTATGCCATGGTAGCTTCATTGACCCGCCGAGGTTTGCCACCAATGGAGGTTAATTGGAAGGTGAAGTGCAAAACCCCACTACGTCACCTGGCCATCCGGCACGCGAAAGCTGTAACGATCCACAAAGGGAGCGGTCATGTCATCACTGCCCTTTGACGAGGTCATGTTGTCAAGTCCGGGCGTGGCCGTAAATGATGGATCTCTGCCGTCGGTGCGTCGTCTTGGTAAGAGGCAGTAAGTAGCGCCACAACTTCCATATGCAGATCACCCGACGACCGCATGTTGGTCAAACCCGAGCAAAGGCATTCGCGGAATTGGAGCTATCATCGACGATAATAAACTCGAAGCGCACCCCTGCATTCGGTTGAACCGCCCCGGGTTTACCGGAGAGTAAAACTCTCAAAAGGTGAGCCTCATGACAGACAAGAAACACACTCCGAGCTACACGGCCGAGTTCCGCGCTCGCGGCGTTCGGCTTTTCCACGACCATCGTTCTGATTACAGCAGCGACAGTGCCGCCTACCGGGCAATTGCCTCGAAGCTGGGTTGTTCGCCTTTCAGCCTGCGGGACTGGTGTCGGCGCGCCGCGCGTGATGCAGGCGAACTGTCCGGACCGACGAGCGAGGAGAAAGCACGGATCAAGGTCCTGGAGCGTGAGAACCGTGAACTCAAGCAAGCCAACGAGATCCTGAAGAAGGCCAGCGCATATTTCGCTGCGGCGGAGCTCGACCGCCCATTCCGCAAATGATCGCGTTCATCGATGATCACCGTTGTGTCCATGGTGTCGGGCCGATCTGCCGGGTTTTGGGGATCGCACCATCGACGTTCTTTGCCTTCAAAGCCGTAGAGTGCGATCCCGACCGGGCATCGGACCGGGCCAGGCAGGATCGGCTGGACATGGCCGCGATCAAGCAGGTCTTCGATGGCAGTCGGGGGCGATATGGGGCTCGCAAGGTTTGGCACCAGTTACGCCGCGAAGGGCGCGCCATTGCCCGCTGCACGGTGGAGAGGTTGATGAAGGTGATGGGGTTGCAAGGAGTTGTGCGCGGAAAGAAGGTCATCACCACCAATCCGGATGCGGCACAAGTTTGCCCGGACGATAGGGTGAACCGAGCCTTCGTGGCGGACATGCCGAACCAACTGTGGGTCAGCGACTTCACCTATGTCTCAAGCTGGCAGGGGATGGTCTCGTTCGGGGCCCTGCTCGGACCGATGGCGCACTGGCCCCTCACCTTTCATCATCGACGTCTTCGCCCGCAAGATCGTCGGCTGGCGTGTCTCGACCTCGATGGCGACCGGTTTCGTCTTGGATGCCCTGAACCAGGCCATCTGCCAGAGGGCGCCGTCTGAGGCTGACAAACTGATCCATCACAGCGACCGGGGCAGCCAATATCTGTCGATCCGATACACCGAGCGGCTTGCAGAGGCCGGCATCGACACCTCGGTCGGCAGCGTCGGGGATTCCTATGATAATGCTTTGGCCGAAAGCATCATCGGCCTTTTCAAAACCGAGGTCATCAAGTTCCTCGGCCCCTGGAAGTCCGTTGGTCAGGTCGAATGGGAAACCCTGAAATGGGTCGACTGGTATAACAACACCCGCCTGCACAGCGCCATTGGCTACGTCACGCCGCAAGAAGCAGAAAAGGCCTTCTATGCAAACTTGAACGCTGTCGAAAAAGTAGCCTAATCATTGAACCAGAAACTCTCCGGTAAACCCGGGGCGGTTCAATGCCTGGACATCTGGCAGGCATCACGCGCAGATAAGGGCACCGCAGTCCTGCTCGGCGTCATCGCATTTTTTACCGCCATTGATGCGGTTATACGGAAATGTGGTTGGCGACGTCGATGCGAAGGCCGCCAACGGCACGAGCGTGCTGTACCTGACTTATGAATCCCATCGAGGATTCGGCGGTGCTGCCTCTCTCACGGCTCTCGCGTTTGCTGCACATCGATCAAAACCACGATAATTGGCCGAGGGCATGGCATTGCCCGCTTGCGCCTTGTCTATCAGCAGTTGTAGCATTGAATGCTTTTCTACCTAATAGGTTCGCACGCTCATTCACTCAGCCAAACCAGATTGATAGACAGGAAATGCCATGGAGTTAACCAAGCTTGTCTACGCTTCGAGCCACGGCGGTATTGAAGAAGATACGTTGCGGGAGATCATGCAAGACTCCCGTACTTGGAACGAACAACATGACATCACCGGCTTGCTTGTCGTTGGTGAAGAAGATTTCTTTCAGGTTATCGAGGGCCCGCGGAGCAAAGTGGCGGCTTGCTTTATGCGGATCATGCAGGACTCACGGCACTGTGGCATTCACGTATTGTTGGCGGGACCCATCGCGAACCGGAGTTGTCCGGATTGGCGCCTGCATGAGATCCCCGCTCCCGACCTTACATCCACAATGATTGACCGGTATGGGGTAGATGGCGAGTTTCAACCGCATAGGATGTCAAAAGATCAGATCGAAGGTCTTATTGAAGAATTAGCGACAGCAGTTTGATCCTTGATGAAGACGTTTGGTCGAGCAATCACGGTTTAGTCTGAAACTTTCGACCGATCGCCCCTGATATTACCGAGGGCTTACGCGGACGTTTTGCATATATAATTAAGCCTCGGGGTCCTACTCAAGCATTTCCAAGGTCTGCGCCAAATCGTACAGAAGCAAGATTGGTAAACTGTAGCGCCCGGCATCGGCCAGATCATTCGGTGAATGCATCGGCAATGTTGCCAAGGATTTTTGTCTGGGAGTGGGGCATTGATAAAGCCGGCTTACATAGTTCAAACTGAGATCAGCCATGGCGGGTCGCTTGGGAACGCGAGTACTTCGAACTGTAAAAGGCCTATTGGTGAGATAGTTTCGGTGATAAAAAATTTTGACGGTGAAAAGTGGTACCTTATCCCCGCCACCATGATGAGCGTCTTGGTAAGGCAAATGGCCGGGCTCAACCTTCGATAACTGCTTTGCTCGTACTTACGCTATGTATCTGACAACCCCGGAGAGAGGGTTCGCTCCGGGGTTGTCAGCAAAAGGAAACTCTTGATTAGGAACGCGCCTTTAAGGCGAGTAATCGAACTAAAGTTCCCGTGGAAATTTAGCTTGCTAGTCACTTTGTTCGCGGAGCCATGCCTCGATCTCGGGCTTGGGCGCCCCAAAGAGCATCAGATTGTCGAGTTCCTGAAGGCAGGCGGCCGCGTCCTTGACAGGCTTGGGCCGCTTCCCCGGATCCGCCCGCCATAGCCATGCCACACGGCTCTCCTTGTCCAGTTCAGCTATCAGCATCGCGCGCTTGTCCATGTCGTTCACTGTACCTGAGTAGAGTTTCAATTGTGCAGGCATGCGCTCCTCAACGATCCAGCGCCACATGACCAAAAGGCTAAGGAAAAAAAGACAGCAAATTTTGGCGCGGTTGAATGCGCTCAGCTTTTCCCATTCAGCCGCGCCAAGAGCAGCTTTGAAGCCCTGAAAGTCGGGACCTGCTTAGCCTCCACCTTCACCGGGTCGCCATTTCTTGGGTCCCTGCTCATCCTGTGCTTCCGCATCTTGCTCGCAAAGTTTCCGAAGTCCCGGAACTCGACCCTCTTGCCCTGCGCGAGACTGTCAGCCCCTGCGCGAGACTGTCAGCGATTTGGTCGAGGATTGACTCAACGGCAGTTTCGACCACCAGTGGCGACAGATGCGGGTGGGCCTTTGCAAGCTTCCGGACGAGCTCGGAACGGATCATGGGCATTCCTCTTTCGATATTAAGCCCGCTCTAACGCCTTCCGCCGGATTTCCGATGCCAGGCCGATGACCAAAATCCTCGCTGCCCCGTCCGCTCAATCCCCAGCCTATGGTTTTTGCAATAGGTATTTCCGCGGGAGCGACGACACATGCTCACATTTGTTCATAAATTAGAACAGATAATGAACAAACCAGCATATGCACAACCTAAACGTGCAGAACATCGTTGAGGCGTTATGTGCTAGGGGTGTCTTAGGTGGGTCCTTGATCTGGCTGGATGTAGGCCGCTGAATTGGTCCCGTCTGCGAGCTTCAGATCTGGAAATGCCCTGCACCATTCGATGTCAAGGCCCCCTGCCCAAACGCGGGCGGCACTTGCAGATGCGGTAACTGCGTTTTTAGGTAACCACCGCATGCAGGTTTCGATTCCGGAAAAGCAGCCTTCGCAGCACAAGGAAGGTCCGGCAATCACGATCACCGTAGGACACGCAACTTTTGATTGAGTGCACAGTTAAAGCGACGCGAGCAAAAAATGGCGGATCTAACCGTGCAGAAAAGAATGATTGTAACCACCACAACGCGGGACGATCTGACGCTGATCGTCACGGCATTGTCGGCTTACCAGCACAACGCCCGGTATCGGGCGCTTTATGAACGGCTGATGGCTCACCTGCAATAGGGCGGCGGCAAGGTCACGAGCGTTGCTGCTTTCCTCTTGAGAAACACTGCCTGCAACGATGCTCACGTAGGAAAGATAGGCATGGTTGCCCTGTAAGTGTGGCCTAGATGGCTTCCTGACAGGTAACCTTCTACGCAACTGGCGTTTGCGAGAGCGTCGATCACCTTGCTGAAGCCTTCCCGGACATGGTGCGCAGGTTACCCATTCAGTGTGAGTGGGTAATCTGTAATTTCTCAAGATCAGAGACGTTTAGTTGTCGTGGTAGGGACGTCATCGCGCTGACGTCCCTTCAAGCCGGCGAGCCCGAGCAGTCCCAAGAGGCCGAGCAAGCCCCAATCGAAACCGTCATCCCGCTCAACTCCGACCGGCGGCGCGTTCGCAGGCTCTGTCGTCGTCACCTGGGCTAAAACGGGGCTGCTGGCAGCGAGTGCGAGAGCGACCGTGCAGATGCGAAGTCCTTTAGACATGATGAATTTCTCCTGTTCTGCCATCCTACCAGCCTGGCGCGGTCCTAACAGCACGCGAGGTGAGATGTTCCTGGTGATCGAGAAGCGCCCTCTCCATTCGCCTTCCGACAAGTCCTGTCCTTCCTACCTCCTGATCAGGCTGGAGGCCGAGATGTTCCTGGCTCTCCCGTCTGTGCTAGAATGGGTTATGGAAGAACATGAGTTCCAGGGAATGTTTCTGGAGGCGGGCATGCCAGAGGATCACATTGATGCGGCGCTGACACGCTTTCACGCCTACGGGGGACTCGCCCAAAATCCTGTCCCAGAACGACTACGTGACTGCAAAGGCAATCTATGCCGTGATGGATGCCCGCGTAGACCCTGATGACGCCCACAGCGCTGTCGGGCGCTACCTTATCTCTCTCGGCGCGCGCATAGCCGATTGGGAGGACAAGATTGCCCAGCTCACCCCTTGATAGGTGCCCTTTCCCGTGATGGCTGTTAAGGGGTGAATTTCATCGGCAAGGCTTTGGACCGGTTAGAGCGAGCGCTGACACGCTACTTACCGCACTGGGCGCAGCTAGTTTGAACATAGCATTCACCCCTATCCACCACGGAACAATCATGGAAAAAATCAAAATGGATGCAGCCCAGGAAAAGCAGCTGTCGCAGTCTTTGTCCGATGCTCTGGATCGGAACAACCTCCGTCAGCACCTTAAAAGGGTATGGGTGTTTGATAAGCAAATTCTCGTCGTGGATTTTGCTTATAGAAACGTTCATTTTGGTTTCGACATGACCCCATTATCGGACAAAAAACTTTCTGTTGATCTCCTAAAGAGGGACAGATCACAAACCTCATTCATAATAACTTCCGCTGCACAAGGGAAGCATAGATTAACGTCGAGCACGGTCCCGGATGAGGCAGTTAACGTGGTTATAGATAAAGCAATCGACTTGGTTAATCGGATTGATCGACACTACAAAGCAATTGAAGACGGATTTTCACTACCTGTTTCCGGCGACATACACATCCATGAAGCAGAAAATAAAGGTCCACGCCCCGATACCAAACCTCACAAAGTTGGTATTTTTACACTCCCTCTTGGGAGAAATTATGGGGGCATTCTTCAAGCTTATGCTCTAATGAAAACAGTACGAGATCTTGGATGCGACCCCATCTTGATTAATAGGCGGTTTGCTGACAAAGAAGCTTTACTTACCACGGAAAGAGATGAAAACGATATTATTCCAGCGATTACCAACACGATTGATATGGAAGTAGACCTAGAAACTCGCTCATTTATCGAAAATAACATTCTCCCTATAAGTCGACCCTTTCGCACTTCAGCCGAGCTAAAGAAAAATATAGCCGATTACGACCTGCACGCAGTGATCTCTGGCAGTGACCAGGTATGGCGCGCAAAATATGCCCGCGGCCTGCTGAAAGACTTCTTTCACGGATATCTTGATCCAAAAGATTGCCGCATTAAGCGTATTAGCTATGCCGCTTCCTTCGGGGCTGATCAGTGGGAGTTCACTGAAGAGCAAACAAAAATGGCGGCACGTTATGCCAAGCTCTTCGACGCTATCTCTGTCCGAGAAAAGAGTGCGACTGAACTATGCCGGGAACATTTGGGAGCCGATGCGCGGCACGTTTTGGATCCGACACTCCTGCAGACGCCAGAATGTTATCGACGCTTATTTGCAGACCGGGTGAAGGTCGCGCCGGGGCGGCGTATCACCAGCTATATTCTGGATGCTAGCCCAGAAAAAGCTCAATTCATGAAGAAAGTTTCTGATCAGCTTGGAATGAAGATCGTTGCAGCGAATAGGCGTTTTGATAGCGCTGGCACCCTTACTCCTGACAGGACTGTCGAAGGATGGCTGGTAGACTTTTATCAAGCTGATTTTGTTTTAACAGATTCTTTCCATGGCGTGGCATTTTCCATACTATTCAACAAGCCATTTATTGTGTTCTCGAATCCGATCCGGGGATTGGCGAGATTTTCGTCAATACTTGGACTCTTTGAACTGGAAGCCCGCATGGTTAAAGATGTTGGCTCTGCCGATCTTGAGGCGTTATTAACTCCTATTGACTGGATAAAGGTCAATATGCGCCTGGACGAATTACGCCATCAATCAATAGAGTTCCTGCGTAACGCGCTCGAAATTCCGCCCAAAACGTAAAGCAGCATGCCTCCCTATCCCGCGAGCCGCCCACGAACTACTCGGTCCTTCCCAGTCTGCTGCCTTTGCTGCATCAGCGTCGATGATCAAGCTGCCTCACTCGATGCCTACCGTGCCCTGTTTCCTGTAACAGGGAATATCCTGCGGGCCGCGGCATGGCACAGCGTGTAGGGGTCCGCCTCCGAACCGCCCTGCCACTCGTGGGCAGGGCAGCGCTGCTAGAGGGAACGCTTAGGGAACCTATGACAAAGGCCTATTGATGCTTTTATTCATTTTCCTATGGTTGTTCTTCGGCAGTTATTTCCGGCACTACTCCCATTTTTGGGAACAGGAAACAGCTTCTCCGCCACGATCACCATGTTAATCGGCTTGGCGACAAGCGGGACGTTCGCATACCTGTCCGGAATGGTTGCCCTGTCCTCGCTGCTGGCGAAGATGATTGGAACACATGCGGCGAGGAGATCATCCGCTAAGGGATACGATGTGTCATTGCCAAGCCGATTGTTGAGAATGCCGCCATCAGGCAGAGGCTTTTCCTTAAGGAGCATATAACCGCCATCCAACGTTGATGACGGTCCGACCACCACTCCGCCGCAATCGCTGATCTGCCGGCAGATCTCGAGGCTCAAGATAAATTCGTCCTCTACTACCAAGATGCGCCGTCCAGCGAGATCGGGTTTGTCCATGGATCACCTTCAAAACTTGCAAACAGGTGAGTTGAGCCATTGTTCCCGCTTCCCTGGAGGTGCCACTCCTCATGGGCATTTTGGTCTGCACCGTCCACCCCCCCCCGTTCAACTCCAAGCCTGCTTTGTACCCCGTATTCGTGTCATGAATTTTATTTTCATCTTAGGGTTGAAATCGGCCCATAACCCGGTAGATCGGTGATCCGTATCCACGCCTAAGTAGGCTGGACATTACTGCCTTCTCATTCAGACATCTGGAGTGCCTATGAAGCATCGCGACTTCCGAAAGATGTTTTTGGCGGCGGGTATGCCGAAGGATCAAGTTGACGCCGTCCTCGATCATTTCCATGCCAATGGCGGTGCCGCCGACATCACTTCGGTGTCCGAGTATGAGGCGGCAAAGTCAATCTATGCCGTGATGGATGCCTCTGTCCCTTCCGGGGATTTCCATACTCCGGTGGCGCGCTATCTTATCTCCCTTGGCGTTCGGATCGTAGCTTGGGAGGACCAGGCGGCTGTTGTCCCTGACTTCACCCCCAGCCTGCCCTCTCGCCCGTAAGCAGGTTTTATGAAACCGAAAACCCCGGCGCGAAAGATCGCACCGGGGCTGTCAGGACAACGTAACTCGAGACCACATGAATGTTCCGTAAAGGCGAGTGGCCGGCTTAGAGTTCCCGTTAGAACACAGTCCATCGGAAAAAAGATGGGGAAGCTACATTCTATATTTCCCAGCATCTTCTTCGAGGTTGAAGTGTAAAGGCGGCCAGAAACGCAGACGTCAGTTGTTTACTCTCGGAGAGAGCCAATGGACCTGAAAGACAAATTTGAGCTTGAGCTTCTACGAGTGATAACCACCCGCATCATCGCAGTTGTCGATGCGCAAGGCTACGGCTGGCGTGATGATTTGAGAGCGGGCGCAGCTAGCGATCCAATCCGCTTTCAAACGCATGCTCAGCCAGGACAAAATATCGAGGAGGCCTTGGAAGCCGCGTTCAAAGACGTTGCTATTCGACTTGGCTTTGAGCCGCAGGATCTTCCGACGCGTCACTAGGGAACGCACTCTGCCAATGCGGCGAACAGCCCCGCTGACAGCGGCGTGCCGATCACCACTGGCGCATCGATGTCCGTTTCAGCTTGTGCCAGATCTTCGAACCATCGTGGCCGGGCGACGACTCCTCCCAAAGTGCCGACCGGCCTATTAGGATAGTAGGCCCACCAGTTGCTCTAGCAGCGTATCTTTTTTGGTAAGCAGTTTGCCCTTACCATCGTGCTAGGTTTCTCAGGAACCCGTTGCCCCTTGTGGAAGCTCTCAACGGCAGCACCGCAAACGCGGACATCGACCTCTTGCTGGATCAGCCCGAACGGCCCCAAATACTACAAGCTGTCGACCTCGACGTGATAGTCGGGCGCCACGCGGGCCTGCTTCCAGCAGGCGAACCTGTAAGGCTCCGTCGGCAACGGCGCCAGGTTCGGGACATATGAAAACGAATAGTAAAGCTTACTTTAGTTGGTAAAGTGCGCAAAAAGGTTCTACTCATCGAACTTGACAACCTGGAGTTGCCGGTAACTGATGGCTTTATCGGCTTGATAAGGATGTGGCTGTGACCAATTTCGGAGGCGGAATGATTGGAGATAATTCTCTCGAGAGGGAAGGGTCATATGCTTTGGGAGTAAGGGGATGAATGGTTCAGCTGCGTTCGAACAGTCTGACTGGCTAAACCTCTCAGGCGCAGATCAAGACACCCTACGCATCTGGTTGCAAGCAACAACAGATCTTCTGCCACTTGCGAAGGCAGCTGGAGTTGACCAAAAAAGCAAAGCTTCCATGATTTCTCAAGGGCTGGCATTTGAAGATAACCATGCATTTTACGGCTACAGCTTGAACCTTACCGATAAAGGATGGCTGGCAATTGAATGGGTTATACCAACAGCCCTAAGCTCTGACTCACGGGATTCCCTTCGACCTGAAAATCTGAATCATTGCCATCAAGAGATGGAGGTTCTGATGGCGATTGAGATCACTCGAACGGATATGTCGACAAGTGAGCTTCGGGCGGCGGCGGCGCGCACAAAGGATGCAAAAGCGGTGCGGCGGATTTTGGCGATCGCTCTTGTTCTGGAGGGCGCGGATCGCAAGACGGCGGCGGAGGCCTGCGGCATGGACCGGCAGACCCTGCGCGATTGGGTTCATCGCTACAACGCCGAGGGGATCACCGGTCTGTCGAACCGGTATTGGGCAGGCCCGACGCCGCTCCTGAACTCTGAGCAGAAAGCGGAACTTGCCCGGATGGTCCGTGAAGGGCCTGACCTTGAGGCCGATGGGGTGGTCCGCTGGCGCTGCGTCGATCTCAAGCGCAAGATCGAAGATCGCTTCGGCGTGGTCATGCACGAGCGGACGGTCGGCAAGCAGCTGGCAGCCCTTGGCTTCCGCCGCCTTTCAGTGCGCCCACAGCACCCCAGATCCGACCCGTTGGCACAGGAGGCATTTAAAAAAACTTTGCCGCTACGGTAAAGGCCGCCCTGCCGGAGACGGCGCACGGGAAGCCATTGGAGGTGTGGTTTCAGGATGAAGCACGCGTAGGTCAACAGGGGACGCTCACCCGGACCTGGGCCGAGTGCGGAACCCGGCCTCGTGCGCCGCGCGACACCCGCTACAAATGGGCCTATATCTTCGGCGCCGTCTGTCCATCGCGCGCCACGACCGCGGCACTTGTCATGCCACGTGCCGATACCTCGGCCATGAACGCTCATCTCGCTGAAATCGCGAAAACCGTCGCGTCGGGCGCCCATGCCGTGCTCGTGATGGACGGCGCCGGCTGGCATAACTCCAGCGCTCTGCGCATCCCCGACAACATCACCATCGTGACGCTTCCGCCCTATGCGCCAGAGCTGAATCCGGTTGAGAACATCTGGGCCTATCTGCGCGCAAACTGCCTCGCCATCACCGTCTTTGACACCTACGCAGACATTGTCGACCGATGCTGCAGCGCATGGAACGCCTTCGCAAACGACCCCGAGCGCGTCCGATCGATTGCCACGCGTGAATACGCAAAAGGGGTCAGTGCTTAGGGCCGTTGGTATTAGCCGCAACGATATTGTTGTTCCACTCTACGGGACTTTGGAGACCCAACCCCAATCATCGGTGCTTTCTATATAAACTACCATGGCGATAATTGGTTCAGGCTGAACAACGCTGCCCGTGGGCGAGATAGCCATTAGCTGTCCTGATCACTCGGAAGATGGCGGTCAGAATGAGGGCCAACAAAGCCCTGAGGTGGGCCAGGATCTTGCGGATGTTGTGGCCGCAGCCGCAGAGCACGGCAAAGATGGCGTCGCCGAACGTGCCTTTCAGCGGGCAGCGCGATAAGCGTCCGTCTGTTTTCATGTGTCCGATCTCGGGCTCGATGGCGCTGCGTCGCCTCAGCAGCGCTTTCAGCTTCGGCGTCAGGCCGCGGCGGGTGCCGCTGATCAGGACCTTCGTTCCCGATACCCCATGGCCGCGATACCCGCGGTCCACGACGGCCAGATCCGGGATCTGGCCGGTCAGGATCGCAATCTGCTCCAGGGCTTCGGGCAATGTGTGGCCATCGTAGGGATTTCCCGGCAAGGCGCGCATGCCCACGACGAAGCCCTCGTCGATGGTGGTGGCCAGACTGACCTTGGTGCCGAACTCGTAGCGCTTGCGGGCTTTGCCCTTTGAGATGCAATCGACCTCGGGCTCATGCAGGGCGTAGATCTTGCTGCGGCTTTTTGGAGATTGATGGAGCAAACGACCGACGAGCACGAGGGTGTCCAGAACCCGTCCCCGGAAGGGCCCCTCCGCAATCCCGTCCAACTGCCGGCGGATATCCCTCAGGACACGACCGGCGTATCCCTTCAGCTGTTTCAGAGCCTTGCCCATGCGTTTGAACTGCCGGGCATGGGCGTAACGCCCGATCTGCACGGCCAGGCGCGGTGCGAGACGATTGTAGTTCTGCCGCAACGTGATCCCGCCCTCGCCGGCGAGGGCGACAAGCTTGCCGCGTGCCTTCTTATACAAGCGCGCATCGGTCGGGTGGGCGATGTTCTTTTCCATCACCGTCGTATCCACGGCGATGCGCGACAGGCTGCGATCCTTCACCGCCCCTGAGCTGCGCCCTGCCTCTATCGTCTTGGTCAGCAGCCACTCGGCCCCTTCCTCTCCGATCCGCTTGCGCCACCGGGTCAGGGAAGACGGGTCAATCGGCAGGCGGTGCTGGAAGAAGACCTCGCCAGTGAAATGCTGGTAGTAGGGGTTCTCAACCCAACGGGCGACGACAGCTTCGTCAGACAACCGATAGGCATGCTGAAGATACAGCAGGCCCGCCACCAGCCGCGGCGAGGTTGCCGGCCGCCCTGTCGGGGAGGGAAAGAAACCCGCCCATTCGGTCTCGAAGAACTCCCAGTCAATCAGCGCGGCGAGTTTCGCCAGTTCATGGCGCAGATCGATCATCTCGGTCAGACGGGGACGCAGGAGATCATCCTGTTCTTCAGCGCGCGGACGAGGCTTCATCACAGCTCCGGAATTCGCAAGGTTTCGAATACCAACATACGAAACCTTGCAATTCCCCGCTAACGTTTTGAGAGGATAAGCGATCAAATCTAGACAGTTAAATGTTGTTCAGGCCGGTCTAATTGATTATTAATAGCATATTTAATAGAAATAACTTCTGCGTGTCTTACACGCGGGACCGAAGACAAAGCCGGATTCTGCTTTTGCCTTGCGCCTTCATGAGGATGTGAAAGCTCATGGAGCATCTTCGCCATGACTGGTTCCAGCAATCGTGGCCGAGTTGCCACCTCACATCTGCTGATCAGCGAAGCGTTGCCTCAGCCATTCCGGCAGGGATACCGACAGTTCGGTGTTGTCGAACCGACCATCCGTCGCCTGTTCAAGCATTTTGCGGATCGACTTGCCTTGCGCACCGAGCACCTTGGACGGCCAGTTTGGCTTTGTGGCCTCCCAAGCAGTCAGATAGCCGTCTGCCCATATGGGGATGAGCGGGATCTCGGTGGGGATCAAAGCCAAGTCATCCGCCGCCCGCATCTTCGAGACGGTGTCATTGTAGCGCAGCATGAGGAGTTCGACAAAGCACGACAGCTTCTTGTCAGTCTTTAGGTTGAACGCGACAAGATTGAGGAGAGGGCTGAGCCAGTCAAGAGGCTCGACAAAAAGCGGCGCCGTGCAGACCCCGGTGAGGTAGCCGTCGAGCCAGGGCTCGGTCAGCCCGGCCGGACGCAGCAGTTTTGCCAGCTCGTCCTTCTTCTCGGCCGCGAAGGCGGGCGCCGGGAAGTTTGCTGGCACCATGGACGATGAGACGAAAGGCCCCTCCACGTCGGGGTCAAGCAGTCCGCTTGGACCATCCTTCCGGTCAATCCAGACCAGGATGGATTGATCGCAGATGAATTTCATGACCGGGATTTTCTTCAGATCCCGCCCGTTCATCAGCGCGGCAGCGACAGCAATGAATTCCTCCGCGTCGTCGGTTCCGGCTGCGCTGAGCAACAGCGCATTGCGGGCGATGATGGCGGCCCATTGCACACGGCGAGCTTCCAGCACACTCCACATGCTTCGGGTCAAGGCAGTGTGGGATCTTGCGCTCTCCAGTCCGGCGACCGTCTCGTCGCTGTCCTCGAACCAGCTCGCCAGCATCCGATACTGGTCCGGCCAATACTGGCTGGCCGTGATCAGACGACCGCGCGATTGGACGGGCAAGCCTGCGATGCGACCTTCGGGATCGGCTAACTCCAGGATTGCCTCGACCGAAGACGGAAGAGGGCGCAATCCGGCGAGGCCGCAGGACTGGACTACATCCACGAGCCCCGGTACGGGGGCGAGGGCTGCCTCAAGGCCCTCGGCCAATGCGAGGCCAATCGCCTCCGCCATGTACGCGGGTGAAACATCAAAGGCCTCGATCTCGTCCGTGATCCGGGCCATGATAGCGCGCTGCTCGGTAGCGCTGTCGCAGGGCATGACATAGGCATCCTTAACGCCGAACCCTTGTTTCAGCAGCACCACGGCAACGCTGCGGGAACTCCCCGTCTGAACTGTCGCCGCCATGCTCTGCGCCCCCGAGCCATCAACCAGACTTGCGACAATCCGATGCAGCTTGCGCTCGGGCTCGCTGATGGCTCTTGCTATCCCTTTGCGCATGGCATCACGAACAAGCCCATCCAGGCGGTCGCGCAGCACAGCATCTGCCATCCAGCTTCGCAGGATCGTGAGGCGGGCCAGCACCTCTGCAGAAAGCTGCCCGGAAGCAAGTCGATCGGCCAAGCCCTCCACCGCGCCGGATCGGATGTCTGCACTGGCGTCGAGCAGCCAGGCGCAGCCAAGTTCGGCGTAGATTTCCGGCGGGCGCCCCACGGCGACCCGGACCAATGCCTGGCGTGCCCCGGGCGGCATGATGGGGAGCATCTCGGCAAACATCGCGTGGAGAGCCGAACCGCCACCGTCCTCCCGGATCAACGGGCCAACCAGGCTGTCGAGCAGGGAGTCAAAATCAGCTGGATCTTGGCTGTCCCCAATGACCTCGTTGAAAGCATCCTCCCGCGAGGCGAGGCTTTCAGGCGGCGTCAGGCTGGCGCGCACCCATGCTCCCGATACTGCCAGACGGCCTCTAAACGTTAAACTGCCTGTTACAACCAGCATGCCCAGATGGGTTTCGAGGCTATCAATGAAGAGCTTACCCTGCTGCTGCCCGTTCTCCCGCGCTATTCTGGCCTCGTCTAGAGCAGCACCGAGCAGGTGACTCATACGCTCCTCGGCAACGCCGACCGAAGAGATGCTGGCCAGTGCCCCCAGCAATCCCGCCGCATCCGCAGGTGCCCTTAAAAGTACCCGCCCGAACCGTGTCAGCGTTTCCGGCTGCACCTTCGGAGTGGTGTTCTGAGCAAGGTCGGTGAGCATGGTCTTGACAGAGCTGGGCAGCATGGGGGTCCCAAGTAAGCTAAAGGCAGACCATGTTAATTCTGCATCGACTCATGCTGCAGCGCAAGCGGAGGGAGATCGCTTGAGGTGGTGCGCCACCGATACACCAGACGCCGTCCTATCCTGGCAACGTGTGGCCCGGCCGCGGCGTGCGATTAGACCGGATGTGGGTCTCGCCGGCTAGCGCTGCACCGTTTGCGACCTATGCCCGTCACAATCCGGTTCTAAAATTGGTCGATCAGCGCCTCTTGGCGCCCGGCAAACCCCACAAGGTCGTTATCGCCGCCATCGCAAACGCAGTCCTCAAATCAGACATCCTTTGGCAAGCGAAGCCAAGGGTTTGGACAAATTTACTATGAAGCGGCGGTCACGAGGCGCGTCAGCACTGACTTGAGTTCCACTCGATCGGTCGGTTTCGGCAGGATCATCGCCGCCTTGAAGCGAGGGGGCAGTTCGGAGGCATCGACATATCCTGTACAGAAGGCGAACGGGACGTTCATTCCGGCAAGCTTGTCAGCGACTGCGAAGCTGACATCGCTCTCCCCGAGGCTCACGTCGAGAAGGGCCGCCTCGGGGCGTGAGTCAGAGATCAGACGCATCGCCGCCTCGACCGATGAGGCCGGACCCAGCACCTTGCATCCCGCATCAAGTAGCATTGACTCCATTTCCATGGCGATCAGGGCCTCGTCCTCGACGAGCAACACCACAGCGCCAGCCAGGGCTGCTGGGGACGCAGTCGGCGGACGAGGGCTGCGCGGCGGGGCTTCAGGGATGATGCCCTTGCCCGCCGGTACTCGGATCACGCAGAGCAGTCCCGTTTCGCGCCATTCAAACTCGATCTCTCCCCCCAGCTGTTCAATGGAGCTGCTGATGAGGGCCGATCCGAACCCCTTGGAAACGGGGTGCGCCACGCTCGGCCCGCCGGTTTCGCTCCACGTCAGTCGAAGCAGGGACTGATCAGTCGCATTTGCCTCGAGGGTCCAGTCGAGTTCCACTCGACCCTCGGGCATAGAGAAAGCGCCATATTTCGCGGCATTGGTTGCAAGTTCATGCAGAACCAGACTTAGGGGCTGGGCACTTGCCGGCGGCAAGCGCAGCGCAGGGCCGGCCAGCCGGGATATCATGTTCTTCCCCGCAAAAGCTGCCAACTCCTGATCCACCAGTTCCTTCAGGTTGATGGCGTCCCACCGCGACTTCGACAACAGGCCATGCACGCGGGCAAGTGCTTGGATGCGTCCGGTCACGGCCTTGCGGAAGCTCACGGGATCCTCGCTTCTGCTTAGATTTACAAGGGACTGAATGATGGCCAGCATGTTCTTGGCGCGATGATCCACCTCGCGGGTCAACAACCGCTCGCGTTCCTCGGCCTCTCGCCGCTTGGTCACGTCCCTGGTGACCCCGACGATCCCGATAACATGATTGTCCTCATCGCGCAGCGGTGCCTTGACCGAACGATAGTGTCGAATGCCGCCTTCCGGGCCGACATAACTTTCGTCGATATCGAGGGTCTGACCGGTGTCGATGACATGCCGGTCATGGGCCATGATGGCGCGGGCCTGTGCCTCGTCGGGGGCATAATCAAGATCCGTAAGTCCAAGGATCTCTTCGGGAGGCCGACCTACTGCCTGCTGCACGGCCGCGTTCACATAGAGGATCCGCCCGCTGTTGTCTTTGGCGTAGATCAGGTCCGGAGTCGAATCCCCGATCAGACCAAGCAACGCCGATGTCTGTCGCAGCTCGTCGCTGGTTCGCTTGAGTTCGTCAACATCTGTGCAGGTTCCCATCCAGCGAACGATCGCCCCCGTGTCGTCGCGCACGGGCAGAGCACGTCCCAAGGTCCAGCGGTACACGCCGCTGTGGTGACGCAGGCGATACTCGATCTCGTAGGCATCGCCAGTGTTAAGACTGAGTTGCCACCTGGACCTTGCACGCTCCTGATCCTCAGGATGGAACATGTCGTTCCAGCCCTCGCCATCGGTTGTTCCCTTCGGGACACCCGTGAATTCGTACCAGCGGTCATTGTAGAAATCGTGATACCCGTCGGGGCGTGTCGACCATACCATCTGCGGTATAGCATTCAGGATCAGGCGCTGTTGCTCCTCGGCAAGCTCTGAACTCTCCACCCGTGCCTTGGACATCTTGCCTGCCTGCTTCATATTCTCCCACCCACCGTCTGATTTCGTCCCGAACCGCATTGTCAATGAACCACTCCGCTCGGATGGTTACCGATGCGGGACAGCCCGCCGGGGCTTGCTGTGGCATCCGAGCATGAACGGCGGCACGCGCGGGCCTTGTTCCATCGTTTCGCATGATCACAGTGCTGCCGATCGCTTATCAGGTACCCGCAGGAATACCGACTGTATTTAGAGCCCTCGTGCTGAACAGGCGCGTCCATTTATGCGCAGCACCTTACTGAGCTACCCCCATCCTTGGACAGATTTCGCGCTGCTTTACTACTGTCTGCACCTGCTCATCCGTTTGGATATTGATGAAACAAACCACAGCAAGCGGCTGCCCGCCATGGGAAGTGAGAAGCCGCTTGTGATCGAAGACGCCAATCCCGCGTCTGACAGCGGCCTCGGCCTGTGATCCGATTTTCCACCATTGATCGATCATCATCGGATGCCCACCATCTACGGCGGCCAATTCCGAAACTGTGCGCGCGTCCTTAACAGTTTCCAGAGCCACGCGCGCTGCTACGCGCAAAGGCGATCAATGCCACAATAAGGCTGTGACACCCTAATAAGCTGAACGGCGTGTCGTCGCACGATGCCTGCTTGCGGCCATGCTTCGGGTCCACTCCGGAAACCCTTTAGAGGCGTGCAGCCAGAATACCTCAGGATCCAGTCCGGCGTTTGTAAGCAAGGAGTCCTTAAAGGCTGTCCTGCGCCGTAACCACCGCTCGGCTTCTCCGCGCGCTAAGACCTCGGCTTTTTCCATCCCTTGAGAGTTCGCATCAGTTAAAAGTTGGAAGATGATGGCGCAGTTGAGTGCCGGATATCCATGCATTCATCTTCTCCTTTTAATTGTTTTCAGGTGAGCATACACAACCTTTTAAACTGCGCAACTTGGGTGGTGGCCGGGTGGAACTTACGGGCTGCTTTTGCGACTGACCGGACATGATGGCGCGTTGCACGGCGAGCGGGGATCTGTACTTGGAGACGACGCTGGAATGCGAATTTGTGTTACTGGGGCAATTGGCTTCGTCGGCTCTGCTATTGTTTTTGAGTTGCTCGGCGCCGGGCATCACGTCATTGGACCCGCCCGAACTGACGCGGCAGTCGCCGCCCTTCGTGATTCGGGCGCAGTGGCGCAGCAAGGCGCCCTTGATGGCCCAGACAGACTGCGCCGCGGCGTGGAGCTTGCGGATGGCGTCATTCATGCGGCGTTCGATCATGACTCCTCGCGGTTTGGCGAAAGCTGCGAAGCGGATCTCTGGACAATTGAGGTGATTGGCCAGGTAATGGCCCGGAGCGGACAAGCTGATGATCATGCAGCTGCATCGTCACGGACGAGGACATCGCACCGTCCGCGGGGCAAGGCACGCCTTGGGTGCCGGAACGGTCGCGACCCTGTTCGACACGCTCATGGTTGGGATCGCCCCATCGGCGCGGGATGGCGCCCGCTGCGAGGAACGTGAAATGGCCAAAGGGTTGGCTGCGATAAGCGGGAGCCCCCCTTCCCAGCAGGACAATAATGTCCTCGATCATGCGAACCATTTTGCATCCTCGCGCTCAGCCGTCTCAGCGGGTCGAGTGCCAGCTTGGTTTGTCCCGCATCGCAGACCTCAAGACGCCGTCGCCGATTGGCGGCCTTGCGGGCCCAAGCTTTCGTTCACGAAATCTGCACGTGCCGCCACTGGGCTCCCAAAAATGATACAGACCAGCCATACTCCGGACCTGAGCTGCAATGTCGTCAGATCGGCAGCTCCGACGTGGCCTTCTCCGTCGAGACCACGATGGACGTTCGAAATTTCCGGACGTTCTTGTCCGCGAAGAAAAAACGGTGCGTGAACGCCTCGTAGTCTCCAATATCCTGCGCCATCACGATGAGGATGAAGTCAGCATCCCCGGCAATGCAATAGAAATGGGTGACCTGCCGATCCTCCCGTGCCTTGCGCTTGAAGGCGTCAATCTGGTCGACACGATCCCGCTCAAGCTCGACCGCCACGATGGCAGTGATGCCCAGTCCCAGGGGCTTGGGATCCAGGATGGCGACCTCGCGCCGGATCACTCCTGCGTCCCGCAGCAGGCGCATGCGCCGCTGTACGGACGCAGTCGAGATGCCGGTCGTCTCGGCAAGTGACTGAATCGACGTTTTTGCGTTCTGCTGCACCTGATCCAGTAACTTGCGATCTATCGCATCCATGATCTCATCCCGCCGTTTTCTCGTCATTGCTGACACGATCGGATCATCTTATTGGAGATGTCTGTATATTTAACATCACAGCATGTTCGTATGCTGCAAGTCATGAAACACGGTGCTTTAGCAATTCTTCCTCTGGCTCTTGGTGCAGCCGTCTACGGTTTCGCCTTCGGACTGCTGGCCGCGCAGGTTGGCTTTCCCTGGTGGGGGGTGGGCCTGATGAGCGCGTCCGTCCATGCGGGCTCATCGCAGATCGTCGCCGTAGAGCAGTTCGCCACGTCCGGGACGGTCTTGGGCGCTGTGTTGGCCGGGGCCGCCCTCAATCTGCGCTACATCGGTATCATCGCCTCACTGTCGGATGTGCTGGACGGGCTGTCGCTGCGCGCGAAGCTGCTCGCCATCCACATCACAGGAGATGAGAACTGGGCCCTGACCATGGCGGAGCGCGCGAAGTCACCGGATGTGGGCGCGGCGTTTCTGATGGGATCGGGCCTTGTGATGATCTCCGTCTGGACAGCATCGACCGCGGCAGGTGCGATGCTTGGGGCGGTGCTTCCCGACCTTGAGCGCTTTGGCCTTGGCTTTGCGTTCACGGCCGCCTTCATCGCCATGGCGAGGGGGCTTTGGCGAGGGCACTCACAATTCCTGCCATGGGCTGTCGCGGCCGGGGTCACGGTGACTGTCGTATCTCTGGGTTTGCCCAAAGCCTATGGGATCATTGCAGGCGCGCTCATGGGGCTGGCAGCCTGCGCCCTCCTGCGTCGCCGCAAAGCAGTCATCGGATGAGCGAAACGTCTTGGGCTGTAATCGTTCTGTTGGCCGTCGCGGCATTCTCCATCCGTGTCGCGGGACTGGTTGCAGGAGGCCGCATTCGGGCATCACGACAGGCCTGGATGCTGGAGGACCTGCCAGGGCTGATCGTGGTCAGCTTGGTGGCATCTTCGCTGGCCGGACAATCATCTTCTGCCTGGATTGCCGCCGGGGTGGCACTTGGCGTCGCCGTCATGACGAACCACGTTATCGCGACCATGGCCGTAGGCGTGGCGGCCTACGCAGGGCTGGCGTGGCTAGGCGTGTAGCTGCATGACCGGAGAGAGCCACCAGCGACATCCGCGCTAAGTGGCCGGCCCTCGGCTGTCGTTCAGGTTGTCGGCCGTGCCGCGGTGCGGCTTCTCGAAAGCGCCCCGCGTTCTTGCCTGGCCCAACCTCCTGCCAATTGCCTCCACGGCAAGGGGAAGAGCCACAGCGCGAGGGCGGTCTTGGGCCAGTCTAAAGTTTGTGGCGGCCGTGCGGGCGGCTTTCCGTTCGCATGAAGGATGCCGGGATCTTCGACGCGAGACGGGGAAAGACCGGGCCCCCTACCGACGCAGTCCAATGCGAGATGGACGGCAGCTTTCACCGCCGCCCGTGTGGCTCGCATCCCCCGCTTCCATCCTCGATCATGCGCCGGGGATGCGGGCGATGACCTTGATCTCCAGATCAAAGCCGGCCAGCCATGTCACGCCGACAGCGGTCCAGGCGGGGAATGGCCTGCTCGGGAAATAACGCTCCTTTACAGGCATCAGAGCGGGAAGCTGCGCCTCGGGATCGGTATGGAAGGTCGTGACGTCGATGATGTCGTCAAAGCTGCAGCCGGCTGCTTCCAGCACTGCCGCCAGGTTCTTGAAGGCGCGCTCGACCTGGCCGGGATAAGTATCCTCCGGAGAGCCATCCTCGCGGCTTCCAACTTGGCCGGACACGAACAGCAGATCCCCCGATCGCACGGCAGGCGAGTATCCGTGCTGGTCATAGAGGGCGTGGCGGGCAGAATCATCTGGGTAAATTGCGTGGCGCGGTGCCATGAATGGGGTCCTTTTCGTGACAGGTCATACGGCAGCGTCGGCATGAAGCCTTTCATAGGGAGACAATCTGAGATACGCTGCGTATGTCGGATGTAGGTTCATACGTCCCGTATGTCAACGGCATGCATGCCGCAACGTTCTGGAGGCAATATGGTCAGGCGAACACGTGCCGAGATGATGGAAGTGACGCGGCGCAAGCTGCTGGCATCGGCACGCGCGGCCTTTGCGGAGAAAGGTTTCGCCGAGACGTCGATGGATGACCTGACGGCCGCCGTCGGCCTCACGCGCGGAGCTCTTTACCACAACTTCGGAGACAAGAAGGGCCTCTTCGCGGCGGTAGTCGACCAGATTGATGCCGAGATGGCAGGCCGAGCGCGCAGCCTTGCGGAGGCCGAGGACACTGCGTGGCACGCCCTTCTGGCCGAGGGCAGTGCCTATATCGAGATGGCGCTCGATACCGAGGTGCAGCGCATCGTCCTGCGCGACGGCCCTGCGGTGCTGGGCGACCCCGCCCGCTGGCCGAGCCAGAACCGCTGCCTCGACGCGACCCGCAAGGCGGTTGCGCAGCTTTTGGTCGAAGGCCTGCTGAGGCCGGTGGACGTCGAGGCTGCCTCACGTCTCCTGAATGGCGCTGCTCTCAACGCAGCACTTTGGGTGGCTGCTTGCGACGATCCTGTCGCGATGCTGCCCAAGGCGCAGGAGGCATTTCGGATGCTGGCGGAAGGCCTTCTGGCGTCATCAGCCTCTTTGGTGATGGCACATGCGTCTCCCTGACAAGTGAAGGATTCCGAAGCCGATGCGCTCGGTATCCCGCGATAGCCGAAAGTTTCGTTTCCCACGTCACAGCTCAGGTTCATGAGGCTTCATCGGAAGGTGTTCGGCATCGATCCCACCGCATGAGATTTTTGCCGCTGATCACGTCTGCCCATCGCACCCATGCCGACGGGTCCGTGCCGACCGCGACAGAGACGCGCTCTTCTATGCGCTGATCGTCCTCAACCGGTCGGTCCCGGCCAGGCTGTCACTGGACGCATACCCCAACATTCGTGCGTATATGGAGCGGCCGGAGGCCCGCCCCTCAATCCGAAAGGTCCGCGAGGTAGAAGGGACAATCAACTGGTAAGGGGCGCCCCCTGCCCATCAAAGTTGATGGGTGCAAGAGCGATGGCGGTCTCCTGATCGGCATCGCCACTTATGTCATGCAGTATCCCGGCGCGGCACGTACCTGGTGACGGCCATCGGTCCACCGGGTGTGGTCGGGCACCCGGCACTTGGCGCCCAAGTGGGAGAATCCGCGAGGCAAAAAATAAGACAGCCTGCATAGGAGGCTTCTCTGCAAAATGCTGCGAACTCTGGCTTTTCGCTCGCCATCCCGTGGCGGGATCTGCACCCAGGCTGCAGTCGAGATGCTGCAGCGCAAAGGCATGATACGATCATACTTCGGTGGTCCACAGCCTGAACCTCCGATTGCCGGTCACTTCGCGGGTCAGACCGAGATCGTTCAGGCGCTTCAGCATGCGCTCGGCCGTAGGGCGGCTGATGCCAGCGCGCGTCTCCATCTCCATGGCCGAGACGAAGGGCCGGGCCGCCAGCACCGCGATGACCCGGGCGGCGTTGTCGCCCTTGATGCCGGCGGTGGCGGCCCGGGCCTGCTCGGACCAGGCACCGATGCGCAGGATCAGGGCCCGCGCCTCCTGCGCGCCGGCGCGCAGCGCGGCAAGATGTGTGGCCAATCGATCGGCGGGCGGACCATAGCCGGTCCAGACCCGCCGCCCATGCCGGCCGAAGGGGACGAAGCGCAGCCCCTCGGCCCCTGCCGCCATGTGGCGCGCCGACCAGACGGCAGGCTCGGCCACCTGCCCCGGCGGCGACAGCTCGGCCATGCGCCACAGGGCGAGAGCCGCAGGGCCGCGTGCCAGCGGGTGCAACGCCGTAAAGGCATCGACGGCCGCTAGGAACTCAACAGCCGCGCCATCGAATTCCCTGCCCTGGAGGCGCAGGTCCATGCTGGTCGCCGATGGCTCGTCGGATGCGGCGCGGCGGTGCAGACCCAGAAAGGCCGGCAGGTCCGCCAAGGCCCCCTGCCCTTCCAGCCGCCGGACCGCCCACCGCGCCAGACGCAACGCCTCCGGGTCGGATGCTGCGCGGGCCTCCATCAACTCGCGGCCGATCTCGTCTCGACCCAGCATCAGCCCCTGCGCCCGCAGCATCGCCTCGACCTCGAGATGGACCAAGCGTTCGCGGACCCCTGCGGCCTCCGCCGCTGGCAGCGCCAGCAACGTGGCCTCCAGCCGCCCGAGATCGCGGGCCGCATCTGCCAGTGCTGAGGCTTGAGCCGCCTGTGCGGCAAGCCATGGGAGGGGATCAGCTAAAGACGGCATCTGATCAATGAGCGAAGCCTCTCTTTTCAATTTGAACGCAGTGTCTAGATAACCTCACTCATCATCTTAGCACCTTTGTGAAGATCACTGATGTATTTTCTGAAGGTCGCTTGCAGGATCTTCTTGGATGGCTACATTCGCAGCAAATACCCCGCAAGCGGCCTTCTTTTGCTAGAGATACACCGCATAAGAACAATGCCAGCTCACTTGCGCACGTTTACAAACGGTCGTTTATTCGCCGTATCAAAATTTGCAGAGCAGTCCCCAACATGCCCCTCATCGGCTATGCCCGCGTGTCGACCGAAGATCAGACCCCCCTGCCCCAGGTCCAGGCCCTGACCACGGCCGGCTGCGCGAAGATCCACGAGGAGCAGGCCTCGGGCGGCGACCGCGCGCGTCCGGTGCTGGCGCGGGTGCTGGAGCAGATCCGCAAGGGCGATACGCTGGTCGTGGTGCGCATCGACCGGCTGGCGCGGTCGCTGTCGCATCTGCTGGAGGTGATCGAGCGGCTGGAGGCCAGGGGCGCCTTCTTCCGCTCGATCGAGGATCCGATCGACACCGCCAGCCCGCAGGGCAAGTTCACGCTGCAGGTCCTGAGGGCGGACGCCCAATTCGAAGGTGCCCTGATCCACATCTCAATCCGGTAACGACTTCTGTCGTCGCGGACTGTCATGGCGCGTGACTTTCGGCCGGGGATACAGAGGCGGATACCCCTGTTATGTTTCGTATCTAAAGCCAGTTGGCATTATAGCCCCTGCCGGCGAGTATCCATCTGGCTGCGGGGCAGACTGCCCCGCAGGGTTGCAGTGCCTGTGTAGCTGCAAGCGTGCCCTACATTCGTGGAAAAGTTTCAGCGGATCCTTCTTCGCATCTTCGACGGTATGCAACTTGGTTTTCAGTCCGCCCCTGGTGCGCCTAATAGCGCACGCACTGATCATCGGACCCTCTTTTTCACCCGCAGGCTCAAAGCCTTGAAGTGCGCCTTAAGGCAGGTTGCACTGCTTATGTGGTCCTCTGCTTTGTGTCATTTGAGGCCGGCTCCTCCCCCATTTTGGTGAAGGCCACCATGTTACCCCACCGGTTGTAGATCGTTTTTGAGAGGCCGTACTCACTTTGCCCAATAGACGACCTCAATCCATTGCAACTAATAAACGGCATGTTGCACACCCCAGATTATCAACGCGCGCCTTGCCATGCCTCTTCAAAAAGAGCGGTGTTATCCGGTCTATTTGAAGAGCCCATCAGTCAGATTAGATTGCTTGTGATAGCCTCCCAATTTGAGGGCCTTGAACTACGCAGCGACGGCGGCCTTAGGTGATTCAATAGGCCCGAAGCCTATGCCGCGCGGCCCATCAGGTTGGCCAATACCGCTGTGATACCTGTTGAAAGATTTGATTGGGGTAGGCCTTCAATAGCCGAAGCCAGAAGCGGCGCAAGTCTGAAGTCAGGGGCTTCCGGGGCGGCATCGAGGCCCATATGCCATGCGCCTTCGAAGGACGGCGGTCTCGGAAGGTAACCCGTGGGTTACTCTCCGAGACCGCCAGCATCGAGTAACCCGCGGGTTACTCTTCTTCGAGGGCGCGATGAAAAGCTTCGATCGCACTTTGGAGCCGTTTCCGATCGACTGCAGAAAAGTCTGTGTCGGACAGAATGCGGCATTCGCCTTTGCGCGCGGTAATCTTGGCCTTTCCGACATGGAACTCATACTTTACGGCCTTTTTGGGACTGGCCCCTCGCCCCGTGGTATCGCGGGAGGCAGAAGCGAGGGAGTTCCGCGAAAGCACATCCGTTTGCTCTTCTATTGACGAGACCGATACGAGTGCCTGACGGAGGCTTTGGGAAGTTTCAGGTGATGCTTGGATACGCCTCGCAACCTCCACTCCCAAGTTGCGGGAGATGGCCTTTGGATAGGGCAAGACATCTCCAAGCTCCTGCAACAGGAATACGAAGCTTCGGATATAGGACCGTTTCATCTTGTGAAGGGACGCGAAGATTCGTCCTACCAGGGCATCAGCGCCCTGCCCGTCCAGACTTCCGTCGCCCGCTGCCGTGATTGCAACCTGCGCCATCTCGGCAAAGCTAAGATCCTCACGGATCACATTCTCTTCGACCATGTCGATATACAGATCAATTCGGTCCGCTGGTCCCAAAGACACGCGCGCCGTGACAGTGCCAAAGCGCGGGTCGCCCGTTTCTTGCCACAGCTGCTTTAGCGCAGTCAGGCGACGCCAGCCTTTCTTAAGCTGAAACCCGGTCTCGGTCCTGAAGACCTCGATCGGCTCCTTCTGGCCCCTGGCCCGGATCGATGATTTTAACTCTTCCATCTCGTCGGAGCCTGCCGTGGCCGCAAGGTCGATACGATCACGGGGAAGATCATCAGTCCTGATCTCGTCAACCCTCAAAACTTCAAGAACCCGCCCTTCTCCTTGGGCGGTTCTGAAGCTCTTCGCATCTGTCGCATTCTGGCGACGTTGCTCAACCAGGCTTTCCGTGCTTTCTGCCAGACTGCCAGCAGCCTCGCGCACGGCCGCCCCCATGGGGCCGACTTCGCGCTTTCGCGGCTTGACGCTGTCAGGTGCCAGTGGCTCGAACCCGAACTTGCTTTTCCCTGTCATACCCCCGAACCCCCATTAGCAATTCTCTCATTCCAAGCACGCAACACCGTCTCTCGAAATTCGATGTAGGCCGTATCAAAGCTTTGGCGGGCACGCTTCCAGGTCTCCCGGGTCATCTGCCGATAATCCTGTTCATAGACCGACTGCTGGAAGCGTCCAGACTGCTCGACGGCCCGGGTCATCTCGATAGCGTTCTGACAGACGTCATCACCAAAAACGTTTCGAAAAGCGTCCATCATTGCAATATGCAACGGGTTCGACGCCTCGAACCGCGTCATCAAGAGCCTGACGTCATCGAATTTCTTTGGAAGCGTAATTCCAGCGTCTTGCGCAAGGGAGGCAAAGCCAGAGGAGATATCTTCCATCGCATCGCCCAATTGACCCAGATAGCTGGTCGTCGAGTCGTATTCCCAGTATCCTGGTCCAGACGGCACATAGAGAATATCGGCAGCGAACGCGGCATTCAGGGATTGGTAGCCTATCGCTGGCGGGCAGTCGAATATGATGATGTCATACTGGTCGTCAGGCAGTTCATCGAGATAACGCGAGATGCATCCGAAAAAGCTCCAGGCCTTGTGGAGCGCTCGATACTGAGCGCTTGCGAACTCGACGAACGCTGCATTCGCACAACTGGGAATGACATCAATCGTGGACCACGCCGTTTTCTGGATGAAGTCTTGGGCACGTTGGGAACCGATGGACTGAACATCCTCGGGCAGTTCATCCGAGGAAGGGTAGGGGCAGTCACCCGGATCATCGTAGGCCGCGACGATGCGATCCGCCTCTCGGCACAGATCACGGCACATGATCCCCCAAACCGTGTTCCACTCCTTGACTTCGACCAGCCCCATCGAATGGGTCAGCGTCGCTTGCGGATCGAAATCGATGACCAAGACTCGATATCCGTCCAGTGCCGCACCATTCGCCAAATGATGTGCGACGACCGTCTTGCCCACACCTCCTTTGAAGTTTGAAACGGCAATTCGCATCGCACGTCCCGCTGGCCGCGTGGGCATCAGTGTCTTGCCACGAAAGCGCAGCCTGCGACGAAGTTCGTTGATCTCGTTCAATGTGAACCACCGCTGGCGCCCATCCTCTTCGACGATGCCTTGCGGAAGGGATGGATCATCCGCAAGCTTCTTTCGAAGCGTGTCAGCCGGAATATCGAACATGAACTGGCTGATTTCCCAGATTGAGAACGGCCGCAGGGTCTTTTTCTCAGACGGTGAAAAGGTTGCCTTCCTGACGGCCGCCTGCTGAGCCAGGCTGCGCTCGTTCATTCCCTGCAGATGAGTATGGTCCCGCATATGTCCGCTCGCGTTTTATGGATGCTGCTCCTGAATAACGCGAAACACCGAAAATGCAAATCCGGTCTTTTGCAGATTCATAATATCGCGCCTTGGCAGGGAAGAACGCGAATTCGGGCGATTGTGGGGACAGGACCGCTCAAGTCCAGAGCGATAGGGTGTCAATATGCGTGCGATAAGGTGACACCCATGCTGTCCCCCTTAACCTACATAACCATATTTTCTCCAGAATTCTGGAGATGGAGAGACAATCCCGCTTTTAGTTCAGCATTGACAGAATACAGGATCTTTAGCACTCTCATGGCATATCTAGAATCGGACAAAGACGCCGAGACAGGGATTGAGAGCAGGAATGAAGACCGCACGACCTACGGGCCCGCTGGCCTCGGTTCACAAGTATGACCTGCTGACTGCCATGGCCATTGCAGGTCTGAACGGTAAGACAGGCAGTCAGACATCGATGCTGCGCCTCATCGCTTTGATCACGGCGCGTTACAACTGGAAGCTTGACGAATTGACGGTCGGGCAACGGGATATCGCAAGAATGTGGTCCGTTGACGAACGAACCGTCAAGCGTGAGATAAAACGGTTGACTGCAATCGGGTTTTTAACCCAGCTTCGCCCGGGCGTGCGGGGCAGGGTGGCTGCCTACAGGCTTAACCAGGCGGAGGTATACCGCCAAAGCAGGCCTCACTGGGAAGAGGTCGGACCTGACTTCGCTGTTAGGATGGATATGAACCGACATTGTCTGGACGATGTGGCGCAAAAAGTTGTCAAAGTGGATTTCCGTCCGGCATCACGTTCGCAGCATCCCCGCGATACGGCATGGGAGCGGACATCTGTTCGTCTAGCTGAAACAGACCCTGATCTGCACAGGAGTTGGTTCTCCGCACTCGCCTTCGAAAGCTTTGAAAAGGGGTTGTTACGGCTGAGGGCATCGTCATCGTTCGTTGCGAAATACATCATGACGCACCATCAAAAACGGCTACAGAAAGCAGCAAGTCTTGAGTTCGGAGCCATTGATAAAGTCGATGTCCTATTCTGAACGGTCGTTCGGTAGCTTGCCCATTATGGCCCTAAACTGAGCCGTCAAATCCCGTTTTTCGATCCGTCATCGTTCTAGCATCATTTTAAAAGCCCACGCTGCTTACGACAACTTTCGCAGCAGATCAGTCGCCGAAGCCAACGGGATGGCCCTTACGCCCTGAGCCATCGGAATTTCATGTTCCCCAGCATAGACGAGCAGCCTGCGTTCGGCAGCTATATCCTCGGCGGCCAGGTGGAAGCCGCGGGTTACTTTGGGTGTAGTGGTTCGCTTGATTTCGATCGCCCAAGTTTCGTGGCCAGGCAGCCGCAGGACTAGGTCAAGCTCTGCACCAGCCGACGTGCGATAGAAGAAAGGCTGGGTTCCTGATGGTGCCGCATCTATCAGTGCCTCGATACAGAATCCCTCCCAGCTTCCACCAACCACCGGATGCCCCAACAGCGCTTCTGTAGTTCCAAGGCCGAGTAGGGCATGGACAAGGCCGCTATCCTTGACGAAGATCTTCGGAGATCTGACGAGGCGCTTGCCGACATTTTCATGCCAAGGCTGAAGACGCCGGACCAGCATGAGGTCGACAAGCAAATCGAGGTAGCGTCCGATCGTCTGGCCAGAGACACCCAAGCCTTCGGCCAGCGCGGCTGCATTCAACAGGCCACCTTGCGCGTGCGCCAACATAGTCCAGAACCGGCGCAAGGTGGTGGCAGGAATGCGCGGGCCCAACGCGGGGATGTCCCTCTCTAGATAGGTCCGCAGGAAATCCTCACGCCAGTCCATGCTGGATTTTTCGGTTTCCGCCTGAAAACTGTCCGGAAAACCTCCCCGAAGCCACAAACGGTTTATTTCGTCGTCGCCCACCTCGTCAAGCATCAGCGGCGGCATCTCGATATAACGGACGCGTCCAGCCAGCGACTCTGCAGATTGCTGCAGCAGAACGTTCGAGGCGGATCCCAGTAGCAGGAACTGCCCCGTTCGAAGCCCCTTGCGCCGTCGCATGTCAATCTGACCACGGAGGCTTTTGAACAGGCCCGGCATTTGTTGAACCTCGTCAAGAATGACCAGCTTCCCCGTCTGCTCGTCAAGATACAGATCGGGTTCGGCCAAGACTTGCCGGTCGGAATCGCGCTCGAGATCGAGATAAACCGATGGTTGCAGTTCGGCGATGCGCATGGCCAAAGTCGTCTTACCCACCTGGCGTGGCCCCAAAAGGACGACGGCAGCTTGGCTCTCCAGAGCCGATTGAACGGCGCGATCGGTTTTCCGCAGATACATACCTTGTATTTATTCCATAGAAAGGAAGAATTTCAAGGTTATTTATAGTTGGGAAGGCGCTTGTTACCGAGCAGCAGAGACGATCAAACGTCCCATATTCCTCCGAATGGTCACAACATCCCCAGCCTGACGGCCCGTCCCAGCACCATCCTGACCGATGACGGCTGCCATGTGGTCCGCCCCCGGGGCGTGCGCTCGCGCATCGCCTCCAGCCGGTCGCAGATCGCCTGCAGGGTGATGTCGGGATCGGCGCCGCGGATCGCCGCCACGAGCGCGGGCAGGCGGTCGTCGCCGGGCTGGTGCTTGGCACGTTCCAGCACCGTCTCGGGCAGGAAGCCGTCGCGCACATAGGCACGCGTCGCGCGCAAGAGACGCGCCTGCGTCCATTGGCGGGAAGGGGGCAGGGGGGCGTTGACGAGGCGCAGGACATCCTCCCAGGCCATGTCGGGACGCAGGCGGCGGACCAGGGGCACCCAATCCTGCGCGGTCCCGGACAATCGGTCCATGTAGCCCTCGTGGCGCGCCAGACGGACCTTGCGCAATGCCGCCGGGTCCCGGGCCCGCAGCCCGGGATTGCCGCCGACGCGCCCCGCGCTGCGGGCGCTGGCCAGTCCCGCCTTGGTGCGCTCGCGGATCAGCGCGCGCTCGAATTCGGCGGCCGCCCCCAGGACCTGCAGCGTGAACTTGCCCTGCGGGCTGGCCGTGTCGATCGGATCCTCGATCGAGCGGAAGAACGCCCCCCTGGCCTCCAGCCGCTCGATCACCTCCAGCAGATGCGACAGCGACCGCGCCAGCCGGTCGATGCGCACCACGACCAGCGTATCGCCCTTGCGGATCTGCTCCAGCACCCGCGCCAGCACCGGACGCGCGCGGTCGCCGCCCGAGGCCTGTTCCTCGTGGATCTTCGCGCAGCCGGCCATGGTCAGGGCCTGCACCTGGGGCAGGGGGGTCTGATCTTCGGTCGACACGCGGGCATAGCCGATGAGGGGCATGTTGGGGACTGCTCTGCAAATTTCGATACAGTGAATAAACGACCGTTTGTAAACGTAAGCAAGTGAGCCAGCATTATTCTTATGGGCACCTCGAAGAATTGCCTGACCCGTCTTGCTGCGGTATGAGTGAGGGTGATCGGCGGCTTGGATTTTGACGATGGCGCAGTTGGGTTTCTTTGATCTTTCGGACCGCTACGCGAGCCTGGACGCCAAGAGGGACCCACTGGTCGAGATCGACGTTGTCGTGCCGTGGGATGAGTTCCGCCCGACGCTGGAGCGTGTCTGGCGCAAGCCGGATGCAGAGCGCAAGTCACGTGCCGGGCGCAAACCCATGGATGCCGTGCTGATGTTCAAGACACTGGTGCTGGGCGCGCTTTACAACCTGTCCGACGACCAGATCGAGTATCAGGTGCGCGACCGTCTGTCGGCCAGGACGGTTTCTGGGCCTGGAGCTCGAGGACCGGGTGCCCGATGCCAAGACGGTCTGGCTCTATCGCGAGGCGTTGGCGCAGGCAGGCCTGGTGGAGACGCTGTTCAAGCAGTTCGACAGCTATCTGGCGCGACAGGGTTACATCGCGCGGGGCGGGCAGATCCTCGATGCCTCTATTGTCCCGGTGCCGCGCAACCATAATGCGCGTGATGAAAACAAGGCGATCAAGAACGGTGAGGTGCCCGAAGACTGGGCCGACAAGCCCGCCAAGCGGTCACAGAAGGACGTTGATGCGCGTTGGACCAAGAAGCACGGGAAATCCCATTACGGCTACAAGAACCATGTGAACATGGACAGCAAGCACAAGCTGGTGCGGCGTTACCATGTCAGCGATGCGGCCCTGCACGATAGCCAGGCGGTGGACCACCTGCTGATGCGGGGCAATACCGGCGCGGGGGTCTGGGCTGATCCCGCCTATCGGTCCGAGGAGATGGAGGCCAGGCTGCGCGCCTTGAAGCTGAAGAGCCACATCCACCGCAAGGGCATGCGCGGCAAGCCGTTGACCGAACAGGCTAAGGGGAGCAATCGGACCAAATCCTCGGTGCGTGCGCGGGTCGAGCATATCTTTGGCGCGCAAGCCAACGACATGGGCGGCACGCTGGTGCGCACGATCGGCATGGTTCGGGCGAAGGCCAAAATCGGGATGAAGAACCTGGCTTACAACATGCGGCGCCTTGGTCAGCTGCGCCGCCTGAACCCGTGCCCGGCCTGACCCCGGGGCACGGCAATCAGGCCAAGAGGCAGGAAACGCCGCGCGTGGCAGGCGCAGCACCGAAGACCACACAGCACGCAAGGACGCCGACGGGTGACATCATCCCTGCCTCAAGCCGCCCAACCTGTTATTCGAGGCCGGAAAGCGCAAAAATCGAGGTGCCCTTATGCGGTGTGTCACTATCGAATGAAGGCCGTCTGCGGGGTATTTGCCGCTCTCGTAGCCATCCAGAAGGATTCTTCAACCGACCCTCTAAATATTCATCAGTGCTCTTCATAAACACGCTAGGATGACGCCTGAGGTCATTTGAACACTGCGCTCAAACTAAAAAAGGGGCTTCGCTCCTCGATCAGATGCCGGTAAGCGGGGCAAATTTCCGGGCATGATCGTTGCGCTCTTGATCTTGGTCTGATTCAAGATCGTATGAGCCTGCCGTCAGATGATGCCTTTGAGATGCTGAGCGCCGACAGTTTGCGTCGGCTCGTCATTGATCTGTCGCAGCGGCTTCATTCCCTCGAAGACCAGGTGTCCCAACTCGCCGATCAACTCGAGACGGCCGAGACGTCGCAAGCGGCGCTCCAGGTGGAGAACCAGGAACTGCGCGATGAGATTGCGCGGCTGAAGAACCTGCCCCCTCGGCCTCCCTTCAAGCCATCCGGCATGGAGAAGGCTACGGAACGCGAAGTTCGCAAATCTGGCGGTCCATCACGGCGCCGCGGTGCCAAGCGCGACCGGGATCGTGTCACCCGCGAAGAGGTACTGACGACCAAGGCTCCCACCGGGTCGCGCTTCAAAGGCTACGAGACAGTTCTGGTCCGTGAGCTGGCGATCTCGTCCGAAGTTGTCCGTTATCGCCGCGAGCGCTGGCTGACTCCAGAGGGCAAGACGATCATCGCACCGTTGCCAGCGGGACTGCTCGGCGGTTTTGGCGCCAACCTGCGCCGGTTCTGTCTTGTCCTTCATGCCCAGGGGCAGGTCACGACGGAACGGCTGACCTTGATCCTGAACGGGATCGGCATGGAAATCTCCAAGCGGCAGGTCGTGCGCATCCTGACCAGTCGTCTTGACGGCTTTATCGAAGAGGATCAAGCAGTCCTTCGGGCCGGCCTGGCAACAGCACCCTTCATCAGCGTGGATGACACTGGCGCCCGCCACGCCCGCCGCGACGGGATCACGACACAGATCGGCGGTGCCGACTTTACCGTGTTTCGGACAGGCCGCTCGAAGTCGCGGCTGAATTTCCTGTCACTCTTGCGGGCCGGTCGCGAGGATTACGTGATCAACGATGCAGCGCTCGATTACATGCGCCGTCGCAAAGTCGCGCCGGACGTCGTCGCTTATCTTGCCGCCCATCCAAAGACCTTATTGACCTCGCAGATGGCCTGGTACGAGCACCTGGTAGCACTTCGCATAGATGTCTTCGACCGAACCTTGCTGCGTGAGGTCAGCGAGGGCGCCCTCTGGGGCGCGGTGCGCCATTACGGGCTGATGGAAAACACGGTGGTCGTGTCCGATGATGCCGGGCAGTTCCGTGTCCCCAATCATGCCTTGTGTTGGGTACATGCCGAGCGCCTGCTGCAGAAGCTAATGCCAAAGACGCCCCAACAGGCACGCAAGATCGAGAAGATCCGGGACGAGATCTGGACACTGTATCGAGATCTGAAGCTCTGGAAGCTGACCCCTGCTGAGGCAGACTGCCCCATGCTTGCCAAGCGCTTCGACAACATCTTCACGCAACTGACCGGCTACAACGACTTGGACCAGCTGCTAGCCCGCTTGCACAGACGAAAGCACGAACTGCTGAAAGTGCTGGAGCGGCCGGAAACTCCACTCCACACCAATGCCTCGGAAAACGACCTGCGTGCCTGCGTGACCAAACGGCGGATCTCAGGCGGCACAATGAGCATTGATGGCCGCCAGGCCCGCGATGTCATGCTTGGGTTGATGAAGACCTGTCGAAAGCTCGGCATCTCCTTCTTCGTTTATCTGGGCGATCGGCTCGGCCTCAACCAGTCGGCTGGACGCGTCCCGTTCCTCCCTGACCTTGTCGCGGGGCAGCCTGTCTGAACTGAGCTGCCCGGAAATTTGCCCCGCTTACCAGATGCCGTCTCTCGCTAATCCCCAGCCCTGGCTTGCCGCACAGGCGGCTCAGGCCACTGCACTGGCAGATGCGGCCCGCGATCTCGGGCGGCTGGAGGCCACGTTGCTGGCGCTGCCCGCGGCGGAGGCCGGAGGGGCCCGCGAACGCCTGGTCCATCTCGAGGTCGAGGCGATGCTGCGGGCGCAGGGGCTGATGCTGGGTCGAGACGAGATCGGCCGCGAGCTGATGGAGGCCCGCGCGGCGTCCGACCCGGAGGCGTTGCGTCTGGCGCGGTGGGCGGTCCGGCGGCTGGAAGGGCAGGGGCCCCTGGCGGACCTGCCGGCCTTTCTCGGACTGCATCGCCGCGCCGCATCCGACGGGCCATCGGCGACCAGCATGGACCTGCGCCTGCAGGGCAGGGAGTTCGATGGCGCAGCCGATGAGTTCCTGGCGGCCGTCGACGCTTTCACAGTGCTGCATCCGCTGGCACGCGGTCCTGCAGCTCTGGCCCTGTGGCGCATGGCCGAGCTGTCGCCACCGGGGCAGGTGGCCGAGCCCGCCGTCTGGTCGGCACGCCACATGGCGGCAGGGGCCGAGGGGCTGCGTTTCGTCCCCTTCGGCCGGCATGGGCGGCGGGTCTGGACCGGCTATGGTCCGCCCGCGGATCGGCTCGCCACGCATCTTGCCGCGCTGCGCGCCGGTGCGCAGGAGGCGCGGGCGCTGATCCAGCGCATCGGTGCCTGGTCCGAGCAGGCCCGGGCCGCCACCGCCGGCATCAAGGGCGACAACGCCGCCCGGGTCATCGCCGTGCTGGCGGCCCGGCCCTTCGTCTCGGCCATGGAGATGGAGACGCGCGCCGGCATCAGCCGCCCCACGGCAGAGCGCATGCTGAAGCGCCTGAACGATCTCGGTCTGACCCGCGAAGTGACCGGCAATCGCAGGTTCCGGCTGTGGACTGTCGAAAACTGATCTTATCATGCCCTTGGGCTGCAGCACCTCGACGGCAGCCTGGGTGCAGATCCCACCACGGGATGGCGAAACACCGGAGGGCCAGATGACACGCACGCCGGACGCGAGGACGCCCCCGGATCAGAAGCCACCTGCTCTGAAAAGCGACAGTCGTCAGACCAACTGGCGCCGTGCCAATCTGTCCAGGTACCGCGCCCATCTTGCCGTGCAACGCGCGCTCACGTCCGGTCAACTGCTGCGCTGCTCCCCAACCTTGGACCGCCGGATGCTGGAGTTTTCCGGCTCGGTCATGGCGACGGGCTGGCTACGCCGCCGGGATAATGCAGGGCGATCGGGACGTTATATCCGATCGCACTATGAGGTCGGTCCTCGTTGTAGTGCCTACGCCAAGTCTCCAGTTTTTCCTGCGCGTCCACAAAGCTCATGAAGTTGCCATTGTCGCGCCATTGGTCCGAGCGGCAATGGCGACGCGCGTTCAGGCATTCGGACCGAAGCTTGCTGTTGAACGCCTCGATGAAGCCATTGTCAGTAGGCTTTCCAGGGCGTGAGAAGTCCAAGGTAACGTCGTTGGCATAAGCCCACAGGTCGAGATCGCGAGAGATAAATTCGGCTCGCCATCGTCGACCCGGATCGTCCTGGGATAGCCGACCTCGGCACAGACCCGTTCCAGTGTCCGGACCACATCCTCACCGCGGTAAGCGAAGCGCGGGTCGACTGCTGGACAAAAACGGGAATGCGTATCCACGATCGTCAGAATCCGCAGCTTGTTGCCGAGGGCGAGTTGGTCATGAACATTCGCCGGAAAAACAGTCCCCCGGACTGTTTTCTGGCCCGGCTCATTCCATGGCCCAGACTTCGTTCGGCCCGACTGCCTTCTGGCGATCGTCTCGCAGCTTGGCCTTCACCCGAAGTTTCGGGTTCTTGTTCCTGAGCTGCAGACCCAACTCATTGTAGATCCTGCGCGTCTTCTTGATGTTCACCTGCCGTCCCTCCCGTCGCAGCAAGACATGGATGCGCCTGTAGCCGTAGCGCACCCGCGTTTCGCAGATCTCCCGGATCCTCAGTCCCAATGCGGCCTGCCCGGTTCGGCGGGACTTGTAATGGTAGCTCGACGGGTCGAAGCGCAGGGCCTCACATGCCCGGCGGATCGATATGCCCCAGCCCACCAACATCCCGTCAACCAGTTCCCGTGTCCGGGCAGGGTGAGCCAGCAGGCGCCACCGGTTCAAGCCGGCTGGCGAACGAGCTTTCGGCGGATGACGTGCCTCGCAACATCTCCCGGTCGAGGGTCAGGTCGGCCACAATCTTCTTCAACCGGCTGTTCTCGTCTTCCAGTGCCTTCAGCCGGCGCATCTCGTCCGGCAGCAAACCGCCATACCGCTTCTTCCAATTGAAGTAGGTCGCCTGGCTGATCCCCGCCTTGCGGCAGACCTCGGCCACCGGCGTGCCTTCCTCACCCTGCTTCAGGACAAACGCCTTCTGCGCCTCCGTGAACCTCGATGCCTTCATCGTTCTCAGCTCCTCTCCCAGCCAGGGAAGGTTAGCCGAAAACTCCAGTTTCAAACGGTCCAGTTTTTAGGGGGCAGAGCAGTTGCTGTCTGCAACCCGCGGCGGCGCCATTCGAAACTGGGCCGCCTCAGCCCAATGAAGTTCGAGGCACGCGCCATGCTAGCTTGACCTGCTGTCAACAAAATCGGCCGCAGCTCACGGCGAAGGCGCACGCAGGACCCGGCGCGCGCCCTGTGCATTGCGCGAAAGGGTCCCGGGAAAGTGGCAAGGGCAGGTCAGGCCAGCCGAAGCCGGTCAATCAGCTCGTTCGCAAAGTGGATTTGGCGAGATGCGTCGTTTGGTAAATGACGTACTATCCATAAATCTGATTGACGCATGTCATTTTCATATGTCAGCGTCATCCCGGGGAGAACAGGATAGCGTCCATGCGCCACGCCGGCAAAGCCGGGCCCGGCGGCGACGCGAAAGCACGCGATTTGACGGAGCGTTGCCCAAGGATCGGTTCGCGCAGGTGATCGGGTCTCGACCG